>CAZZFH010000026.1:0-1051 GCA_964653295.1 uncultured Candidatus Bathyarchaeia archaeon
CCCCCTGTTAGCGGCTTTGGATAATAATGTCCAAAGAAGTATTGAAAACATGTAAGGTTGATTATTTTAAGAACTTATCCTGAATTATTTTTCCGATTTTTCTTTTTTCATTACCGGAAATTAGGAATGGTTTGACGTTTCCCGGTTTATCGTGGATGAAAGTTGTCGTTGTGTTATTGATTTTCGCTTTTCTGTACTCTAACACATACGGAGTTTTTCTTTCTGTACCATCTTTTTTATTTTTAATAGTGTGGAATTTTGTCCACTCTTTTCCAAATTTGATTTTGTTTAGATGCTCCTGTTTGACAGATATTAGCACTAGATGTGGTTCTAGCAGTTTTATCAATCTGTCCCAAATGATTGCGCCTTTATTCGATAACTCTTTTCTCATTTGCGGGGGGCAGTCTCTCCATGTTGGTGAGGTAGCTAACGGTGTACATATGTCTGTATGAAGAGCGATGTTTTTGGTTTTTCTCGCGTAATACGATGCTCCTATACTGTTAAGCAATACCTCGTAGGAGTCAAACCATTCATACGTGAAGTTGGTTGCTGAGAAATAGTTAGATAAGATGGCTAGATATTTTTGTGTGTCACCTTCGTTGAGGGTTACTTTCTTGTATAGCTCTTCACCTCCTTTAAATCGGGAAAAGCCTTGTGGGAATTCTTGTTCGGATGGGTTTAATCCTACAGTGATGATTCTATGTTTTGATTTTCTATATTGGTTGAGGTTCCCGAAGAATAATACTGGTATTGATGGATCTGTGATTTTACCCTTTTTTCTGCTGTCTTTCCATTTTTCCTCTTTATAGTTTTGGTAATATTCCCATGTGTATTGTACGAGATTTCCTATAGTATCATTGATTGTTTCAGGCTGATAGCGGGACATCTTGAGGATTGTTCCACATTTTCTACAGAATCGGTTCTCCTCATAATCGATTAAGGAATATTCGCTATTACATCGGGAACAAATGATAGGCATATGATTAACATCCCAATTTTAAATACGTATTATTTATTCCAATCTAGTATTCGTGTATTGATTCATCTAGTG
>CAZZFH010000026.1:1151-13583 GCA_964653295.1 uncultured Candidatus Bathyarchaeia archaeon
CTTTGCAGTACATTCCGTGTCTTGTTCTATTGCAGTTGTAATAGTGCCCCCAGCAGCATGGGTAGGACCTTGCGTATTCTGTTTTTCCTACCATGAATTTTATTGTTTTTTCGCCTCTGTGTGGACCAGAGTTGGTTATCGAGGCTTTAGCTATGAACTGAGAACCTGTACTGGTTTGTAGCTTTGTTTCTCCTGTTTTATTTAGGTGGTTCCATGTGTCATTGAACTTGTTTTTCAGTTGTATGTCTCCACCGTGAACAATTATTTCGCTCATGGATGAGTTAATGTTTATTTGAAATTTATATTTACTGTAGGCAATCCTTTCAGCATTTGCTGATTATTTCTAATGCCCGCTTCATACGTAATACAACGCGCCTTTACTCTATCCAGCAACATTTTCGGAAATCCGATGATATATTCGGAAAACCGAATGTGGTGTTGGTTTCTATTTTTTGTGTGGTTTTTCTGTTTAGAATATGAGGTCTGGTACGTTGAAGTGCCATAGTGGGTTGATTTCTATTGTGTCTTTGTTTTGGTGGTACCATTGTTTGTGGCGTTTGTTGTCGCCTTTGAAGTCGATCCATTTGTAGCCTTGTTTCTCCATGTGGGCGATGAACTCTTCTACAGTGTATTTCTCGGCGTTCTCGACAGCTGACATCAGTATGGTGTATGTCTTGGCAGTATTAGTGTTAGTGCTAAAATGATCTTCATTTGAAAAATATTTAAAACGATTACTTTTTTTATTTAGTATCACATTTGAATCTATGTCAATTCGTGAACAACTAGGAAAAATAGCTAGTAAAGAAATTGTTGTACCTGAATTTCAAAGAGAATATGTTTGGAACAAACAACAAGCAAAGGAACTATTCGAGTCGCTCTACAAAAAATGGCCAACAGGGGGTTTTCTTTTTTGGAAAGTCAAGAAAAACAAAGCACCAGCTATTAAAAACATAGTTTACACGGAAAAAGATACAGATAGAGTCGAATTGATATTAGATGGACAACAAAGGCTAACTGCTCTTTATTTGCTAATTGAAAATGAAATTCCACCATATTATATGGAAAAAGACATCAAATATGATCCGCGTAATCTTTATTTCAATATTTTAAATGAGACTTTTCAATACTATCAGAAAACTATAATGGATAAGGATTCATCTTGGAATAAATTAAGCTGGTACTATAAATGTACAGATCAGGATATTGAAGAATTATGTATAAAAATAGAAAAATTAAAGGGAAAACCTGTAAGCAGCACCGTTTGGAGAGTATATTCGAAACTAAAAAATCTATTAGAATACAAATATCCAGTCCAAACAATTCCAGAGAATGTCAATGAGCTTACAGCCATAACTATCTTTGATAAGATCAACACACAAGGCACAAAACTAACCTCAGAAGAGCTTGCATTAGCTCACGTTCAAAGTAATTGGAATGATGCGAGAAAAGAACTTAAAAAATATCAAGCAACATTAAAGATTAACAATTTTGAGTTTGATCTTGCTTTTTACATTAGGAGTTTAACTGCAGTGGTAACTCAGAGTGGGCGTCCAGAAACCATTCACAATATAAAAGAAAATGTCCTTGTTGAAGGATGGAATAAAGTAATAAAATCATTGGACTATTTAATCAAAATCCTACCAACTGAAGCTTATATCGATAGTAACAGTGATTTAATATCTTCACGAACCCTGATTCCGATCGTCGCATATTTATCTAAAAATAACTATTATCTTTCACCGAAAGAAAAGAGAGAATTTCTTAGATGGTTATATCTAGCTAATTTGTGGAGTATATATTAGAGTTCTCCTGTCTCTAAAATGGATAGGGATGTAAGAACTATTTTCAATGATCCAGATCCAATCCCTGCCTTGATTGAAGATATTAAAAGACAGAGGCCTGTTCTTTCTGTTTCTCCAAAGGATTTAGAAAGTTCTAGATTAAATACTGGTTTTGGAAAACTTGTTTTAATCGTAGCTAAACATAATGAAGCGAAGGATTGGTTTGTAGGAACTCCGTTGGCAGGGGGAGGGAAGGGTAATTATTCAATTGAACAACATCATATTTTCCCATCCAGTATTTTATACAAAGAGAAATATCCTAAAAAAACATGGAGTGAACGCGATAAGGTTAATGAAATAGCCAATAAAGCATTTATTACTAAAAAAACTAACCGGGAAATTCGTAACGCAAACCCCGAAAACTATTTTGACGAGGTAATTAACAAATTTCCTTCTTCGCTTGAATCACAGTTTGTTCCTATGGATAAGAATCTATGGAAGCTTGATAATTATGAAGAGTTTTTAGAAGCAAGAAGAAGAAGAATAGCTAAGTCAATTAACTCATTTATAGAAAACTATAACGATAATAATATCAAAAAATTAAAGGTTGAAGAGATATTAAAAAACGATGAGAGTAAACATCTTGAGTTTAAATCCACTTTAAGAGTCGATACACAAAACAAAGGAATTCCCATCAAGGTTATAGAAGAACAATCATTGAAAACAATCGCGGCTTTCTTAAATCAAGATGATGGAGGTGTACTTATAATTGGAGTCGATGACGATAAGAACCCTGTTGGTCTTGATTTAGATTATAATACTTTAAAGAAAAATAATCCGGATGGTTTTATGCTTCATCTATCAAATATTATTACATCAAACATAGGTAGGGATTATCTTCACAACATTGACATTTCAATTCAGAAATATCAAGATAGAGATGTTTGTGTTGTGAAAGTAAGTAAGGCGAAAAACTTTGTTTATCTAAATGGTCGTAATTATGTTAGAAATCATAATCAAACCGAGGAGTTATCGCCAGCTGATACTGCTGAATACATTATGAGAGTATGGCATAGATAGATTCAATATGATAAAATCTATTCTTTATATCCTAAATTAGTCTATCTAGTGCTTTGCAGTACATTCCGTGTCTTGTTCTATTGCAGTTGTAATAGTGCCCCCAGCATGAACAATTATTTCGCTCATGGTTGAGTTAATGTTTATTTGTAATTTATATTTACTTAAAGCAGCCCTATTGGCATATTGCTGCGATTTAATTGCAGGTTTATTCATCAACAATTTATTTTTTTATATAACAGTTTATATAAAAATTTATGATAATTATTACCTAACGTCGTGAATTTCATATGTCAGAAGATTGGGCTTTAAAACCTCACATTAAAATACCTCTTGAAAACGTTAAGAAACGCCCTAAAATAACTGGATGGGGGACTTCTGAGGAAAAAGAGGAAATAGATAACGAATATCATGGTAATAAACTTTTAACTCAATTAGAGGACTCTATTAATTATTGTAATAGAAAAAATAAATTAATTGATGAAGATTATGTACTGATTGTTAGTACTGAAAATAATATTTCTACTGAAGATCATACATTAAATAGGTTAGGGTTTATTTTTTCGCTTCAGATGAGTGTAAATACAGCAGCAGTAGTTTTAGATAAAAATCAATTAAACATCATTAAAGATGAATTAATAACATACTCACAAACAAGTAGTCTTAAAACATATTTTGAAAAAATAATAACGATAAAAAAACCTATTTTTAAGAGAATAAATATGCAGTTAAATGATTGGTTTCAAGATAATGAAGAAGAAAAAAATATAGAAATAGAGTTTTTACCTAATTTAGGGAATGAAAAATATACTAAAATACAGTCAGAGATAAGTCGATACTTAACTGAAGAAAAAATAGAACTTTATAATTCAAGAATACGAGAAAATAGTTATTCTATTAAAATTCGTTGTAGTCCTCAATCTGTTCAGACCATTATAAAAGGAACTGACTCAATCTGGCAAGTTAGAGAATCTTCTGAGATAATTACTAGCGAACCTCAAAGATTTGATATGAAATCATCCGTAATACCTGACGAACCTGAGGAAAATGCTAAATCAATTTGTGTTCTTGACACTGGCATTGATTATGAACATTATCTTTTACAAAATGCAATTATTGATCATATTGATTTAACACCTGATCAGAATTCAAAGGATGTAAAAGGTCATGGAACTTTTGTAGCAGGTATAGCAGCATATGGGGATTTAGAAAATACTCAGATTTTTTCCCCATCTGCTAAAATTATCTCTGTAAAAGTTCAAGAAGTGATAGGAACACCTCCTCCGTATTTAGAAACATATATTGAAGAAGCTGTTCAACGCTATCACAATTCTGCTAAGATATTTAATTTATCTGTAATGTATCCTACAAAATCTGATAGTGCCAATCCATCTGAATTAGCATATACTATTGATACATTATCCAAGAAATACGATGTACTATTCGTAGTAAGTAGTGGTAATTTAAAAGAGGAAATATTTGATTTTGATTTAAAACAATATCCCTTATATTTTTCTAATGAAAAATGTGTTGTTTATTGTGGCGCTGAATCAAGTAATTGTATTTCAGTTGGAGGGGTTGCTGAAAAAGAAACCGTGTTTTCTCTTGCTAAGAAAAACCATCCAAGTCCGTTTACCCGGAGAGGGTTATTTAATAATAGAGCAAAACCAGACGTAGTTCATTTTGCAGGAAACCTTGAGTGCAATTCCGATGGCGATCACTATGAAAATCCGTTACTTAATGTGATTTCATTAGGCTTATCTCCGAATAATTTTGCTAGTGACTTAGGGACAAGTTTTTCTACCCCTAGAATATCAAACATGTTAGCCAAACTTCAACAATTATATCCCAACGCAAGTGCGAATTTATTGAAAGCCTTGATTATACATTTTTCAGAATGGCCTTCTGAGGAATATACTTTAAACGCCAGTTCTGGTCTTAAAAAAACTCTTTATGGAAAAGGAATTCCGGATTATGATCGATGTGCGTTTTCAACAAAATATTCTGCATCCTATATTTTAGAAGATGAGATTCAATTTAATGAAGAGGCAAATATACCCATTTACGTTCCTTCAAATATGAAAAATATATACGGACAAAAAATAATGAAAGTATCTCTTGTATATGATCCGCCCGTAAATAGGGGGGCACTGGATTATAATTTAGTTGATTTAGATTTTAAACTCTATAAACCTGTTAAGAACCAGTATAAAATTCAATATAAATGGGACAAATTTTATAGAAACACGTGGGATAACGTAAAATCTGATAAATTCCGATGGGCACGGGGCGGATGGGGTGATGAGTGGTTTATTCGAATTATTCCTCGGACCCGATTAAACACAAAATTACAGAATATGGGGCTGTCCTCCCAAAAGTATGCATTAATAGTGACTCTTGAGGACCCTAGTAAAAATATTGATGTTTACAATGGAATTCAAAATAGGCAATTATTTGTACCCCAGACTATGGAGCGATACCTGACAAATGTTGCTGTGAGTTCATATTATCCTATCCCTTCATAGTGCTCCTTTCTTTCTCCAATATGTTTTTATTTTGTTACCCGCCTCGTAAGGTTGGTGCCCTAGGTGTCCGGTGACTGTAAAATTCGGTTCTAATCCACCCAATGACACTGATGAGGCTAAAAATTTGATTCTAGGAGGGCTAGCATGAGCTACAAACCGATTGACAGCAAAGTAAACATACCTGAACTTGAGCACAAGGTCCAGAAATTCTGGGACAATACAAACGCATATTGGAAAAGAGTAGAGATACAGGAAAAAGAGAACAGACCACACTGGAGCTTCATTGACGGACCCATCACAGCCAACAACCCCATGGGGGTACACCACGCATGGGGCAGGACCTACAAGGACCTGTTCGCACGTTACCGCTTCATGCAAGGCTATGAGGTCAGGAACCAGAATGGTTTCGACTGTCAAGGTCTCTGGGTAGAGGTAGAGGTCGAGAAGGAACTGGGTTTCGAGTCCAAGCTGGATATAGAGAAATATGGCTTGGCGAAGTTCGTGAAAAAGTGCAAGCAGCGTGTATTGAATTACTCAGCCATACAGACAGAACAATCAATAAGGCTCGGTATGTGGACGGACTGGAATAACCCAGATGAGCTTAGAAAATTAGCACAAGCCCTCGAGTCTCCAATGGAGGAGACCACATATGTTGGCTCAAAGGGTCCTGTGAAGGGCTCAGCGGAGTATCTTGTGGGGCAACTTGGTATGCCCGAGATGGGAGGTAGCTACTACACATTCAGCGACGAGAATAACTATATGATCTGGAAAGCCTTGAAGAGCTGTCATGACAGAGGCTGGATATTCCTTGGAGCCGATGCCATGCCATGGTGTCCAAGATGCAGCACAGGCATCAGTCAACACGAGATAGTTACAGAGGGTTACCAAGAGGTAACTCACACAAGCGTCTATGTGCTATTCAGACTCAA
The DNA here is from genome assembly GCA_964653295.1 of uncultured Candidatus Bathyarchaeia archaeon. Classification (GTDB taxonomy): domain Archaea; phylum Thermoproteota; class Bathyarchaeia; order TCS64; family TCS64; genus RBG-16-57-9. Next base: position 7,464 of record CAZZFH010000026.1, read on the forward strand.
AGAACATGAAGGCAGTCTATTAATCTGGACAACCACACCATGGACCCTCACAAGCAACGTAGCCGCTGCAGTTCATCCCGAACTCACCTATGTCAAGGTCAAGTACCGGGATGAGATTCTCATACTGAGCAAAGGCGCCCTGAAATCAGCGATACCAGACCAGAAAAACGTAGAGGTTCTAGGTGAACTCAAAGGCGCGGATATGGATGGATGGACATACACTGGTCCATACGATGACTTAACCAGAATCAAGGAACTCGGTGTCCCAGATAAGCACAGAGTCATCATGTGGAATGAGGTTGGAGAAGAAGAAGGTACAGGTATAGTCCACATCGCACCGGGAGCAGGTAAGGAAGACCTTGAGCTAGGTAGAGAATATGGATTGCCGACTCCAGCGCCTCTAGACGAGTTTGGCGTAATAATAGATGGATTCGATTGGTTGACTGGGTTACATGTCTATGAGAGCCCTGAGCCAATCTTTGAGGACCTCAGGAAGAAGAACATACTCTACAGGACCCAGAAATATACTCATAGGTATCCTACTTGTTGGAGATGTGGCTCTGAGCTTGTCTTTAGGCATGTCTCTGAGTGGTTCATCAACATGGGAGATAAACTCGACAAGGATTATGAGGATGTAACCGAGGAAGAGAAGGACCAAAACCTAAGATACCAGATAATGGACTCCGCTAATAATGTCAACTGGATACCCAGCTTCGGGCTCAAACGCGAGTTAGATTGGCTCAGAAACATGGATAACTGGATGATCAGCAAGAAACGCTACTACGGACTAGCGTTACCAATCTGGACCTGTGAATGCGGCTGGTTCGATGTAATAGGCTCAAAAGAGGAGCTAAAAGAACGTGCAGTAGAGGGCTGGGAGGAATTCGAGGGACACAGCCCCCATAGACCATACATCGATGCCGTTAAGATCAAGTGTGAAAACTGTGGAAAGACTGTCAGCAGGATACCCGATGTAGGTAATCCTTGGCTGGACGCAGGAATAGTAGGTTATAGCACCATACAGTACAGGCAGAACAGGGAATACTGGGAGAAATGGTTCCCAGCCCACTTCATCACAGAGAGCTTCCCCGGACAATTCAGAAACTGGTTCTATGCTATGCTCGCTGAATCAACAATACTCGAACGCAGGACACCATACCTCACATGTCTAGGACATGGTCAGGTACTGGCAGAGGATGGCCGGGAGATGCATAAGAGCTGGGGTAACGCCATCTGGTTTGATGACGCGGCAGAGACCATGGGCGCAGATGTAATACGCTGGATAGATGCCTCAGCAAAGCCTGAGAACAATCTATTGTTCGGCTATAACAGGGCAAACGAGGTGCGCAGGCTCTTCTTCATGACATTGCTTAACGTCTACAACTTCTTCTATCAATACGCGACACTTGACAACTGGACACCAGACCAGCAGCCAGAGCAGCTTGACCCATTGGACAGGTGGATACTGGGAAAACTAGACCAGACAATAGAAAACGTCACAGAAGATCTGGACTCATATCTGACTAGCCCTGCTTGCACAGAGATCGACAGGTTCGTTGACATACTGAGCAAATGGTATGTCAGGCGCAGCAGGCGTAGATTCTGGAAAACAGAGGCAGACGACGAGAAAAAAGCAGCCTACAGCACTCTCTACAAGTGCCTAAAGACAGTGATTCATCTCATGGCGCCAATAACGCCATTCCTCAGCGAAGACCTTTACCAGAAGATGGTGAAACCCGTTGAACCAGAGCTACCAGAGAGTATACACCACTGCAGTTGGCCAACATTTGATGCCTCTATACGTGATCTAGACCTGATGGAGGAGATGGATATGGCGCTCAACATCAGTAGCGCTGGGAGAGCAGCCAGAAGTCAGGTAAACATCAAGCTACGCCAGCCACTATCAGAGGTTGTTATCGTCGCCCCAGAGGAGAAAGCGGAACGGATAGAAAATATACAGGATATCCTCAGAGAGGAACTGAACGTCAAGGCAATTAGGATCGAGACAGATGGCTCGGTTCTGCAGAGCATGGAGGCGCTACCCAAGGCAAGTATACTTGGTAGAAAATATGGCAGGGATTACCCCAAGGTGTCAGACGCTATCAAGGCATTAGATGCATCCTCAATCAATGAACTAGCCCAAGGTAAGGCGGTGACCATCAAGGTTGACGATAAAACCTTGGAAATATATGGGGAAGAGGTTGAACTCCGATCCATACCCAAAGAGAACTACTCTGTTGTGGAGGAGCATGATATGCTCATAGGAGTCTATACCGTGATCTCTGATGATCTTGGCTCTGAGGGGCTTGCACGAGACTTGGTCAGACGAATACAGGCGCTTCGTAAGGAGGCTGACTTCGAGATCAATGACAATATAGTTGTTTACTATGCTGGAAGCTCTGAGATCGAGGATGTCTTCAATGATGAGGCTGAGTATATCATGGCTGAGACCCTCAGCGTCAAGTTGGTTAATGGAAGTGCCCCCACAGGGGCAGAGGTTCAGGATTATGAGATCGATGACTTAAGCGTCAAGCTTGGGGTCATCAAGAAGTAACTTGAATCTCACCATATCTCCATTTTCAACGTGTTTTATATCAACAATCTTAGAATTTACCCCATATTCATCCTCAAGAAGCACCTGTAGATCCTCATAATAATCATAATAACCACAGGTCTCACAAAAAGAGCCATCAAAGAACACCGTGAAACCCTCTTCATCAAGTTCTTTGAGCTCTGCCTCGACAAGATAGACCCTATACCTGTTATATTGATGGATACTGGCATTGATTTTCTCAAGACAACAGATCATAGAACACTGAGTTTATGGTGTGCTAAATATCATTACCAATGCTATGAGCTAGGGTTACCACATGGAATCTTTTGGTATCTTTTTCTAATCTCTTCAACAATCAAACGGTATGCTTCTTCATCCAATTCATCGTTCTGCAGAAAAGCAAAGTGAATGTTCCCTTGCTTGAATTTCTCCCAACAATCCTTTTTCGGGTTTACACTGCAGGATCTTTTAATGTTCTTCGCGTAACCTACATCCAGCAGATAATACTGTTTCCCATCATAACTAACAACAGCGTAAAGACCCGATCCTTGAGGAATCCTGCGGAACTCAAGATAGGGACCCTCAAATCGGTATCCTGCAATCTCTTGGTGGAGTCTTAATTGGGACATATAACTCCCCTCAGTCTATGTCTATTTTCCATGATTATATGAGTATGCTTCTCGCTACAGCTAAGTAGGCTTTCTCTCGCCTATCAGGCACTATTTAGACCATTCATGCACGAGTATACTGTAAATGTAACTGTCTCGCCATTCCCCGCGGATATTCTTATCTTGCCTTAGAATTCCTTCTCTCTGCATCCCATTCTTCTCCATGATCTTGTAGCTGGCGATGTTTTCTAGGTCACATTTAGCCTCGATCCTGTGCATCTTCAGCCCGTTAAATCCAAATCTTATCAACTCACCCGCAACCTCTGTGCCTACGCCTTTTCCCCAGTCAACTCGTCTGATACAGTATCCTATCTCCGCCCGCTTATCGGACAAACTATGGATTGTGAGACCGCAACCCCCAATCAATTCATGGTCTAATTCGATTGCTAGTTCATAGCTAGTCCTCGGTTTGACCACCTGTGCTTGTATTGTTTTCTCGATGAACCTCCTCGTTTCTGATTGGGTGTTTGGTCCCCAAGGCATGAATTTTACCACCTCAGGATCGACTGCATATTTGTGAACACCATCAAAGTCATCTCTAGTGAATTCTCTTAGAACGATTCTATCCGAGGATAAGTTAACCATATAGATGTTATAGCACATGACGTTTTAATTATGTCTCTAAATCCACCATATGCTTAGAGTACAGGAAAAAAAGCGGTAAAGGTAAAAGGAGGTTCTACAGTCTCACTTCTATCAGGAGATTACAATATTGAAGCGTGTATACGACTTTACAGAAGGAAATAAAGAAATGAAAGCCCTTCTCGGAGGAAAGGGCGCAAACCTTGCTGAAATGACGAGTCTAGGACTCAATATCCCACTAGGATTCACACTTACTACTAAGACCTGCAACGATTTCATGGATGCAGGAGGCAAATTCCCTGAAGGTTTATGGGAAGAGGTTCTTGAACACGTCAAGACTCTTGAGAAAACCACTGGTAAAAAGTTCAATGACCTACAAGCCCCACTTCTAGTATCTGTCAGGAGTGGTGCTCCTATCAGCATGCCCGGAATGATGGACACCGTCTTGAACATGGGGATGAACGACAAAGTAGCCGAAGCCATGATTAAGCTCACTGGCGATGAACGATTCGTCTGGGATGCATACAGGCGTTTCATCACAATGTTTAGTGACGTTGTTATGGGTTTGGAACGCCATGACTTTGAGGGTGTTTTTGACAAGGTCAAGGAAGTAGAAGGAGTCTCTGGAGATACTGAGGTCAGTGTCAATGGTCTAAAAGAGACCGTTGCTGGTATGAAGTATCTCTATAAAGAGCAGATGGGAGAAGATTTCCCACAGGACCCCATGGATCAGTTGAGAGCATCCATCGCGGCTGTCTTCAATAGCTGGGATATACCAAGGGCTCGTACTTACCGTAAATTCGAGGGTATAGATGATAAAATGGGCACAGCCTGCAATATCCAGACCATGGTCTTCGGGAACATGGGCTGGGATAGCGGCAGTGGCGTGATGTTCACCCGGAGCCCAAGCGATGGCAGCAAGGGACTCTTCGGAGAGCTACTCTTCAACGCTCAGGGAGAGGACGTAGTAGCTGGAATCAGGACCCCAATGCATCTATCAGACCTGCATGATCAACAACCAGACCTCTACAAAGAGCTTGAGGACATCGCGGAAACAGTCGAAGAACACTACAAAGACATGCAGGACATGGAGTTTACTATTGAACAGGGGAAACTCTGGATACTCCAGACAAGAACAGGCAAGCGTACAGCTCGATCAGCAATCAAGATCGCTGTAGATATGGCAGAGGAAGGGCTCATTGATAAAAAGACTGCAGTCAAACGAATAACACCTGGAAACATTGACCAATTGCTCCACCCACAATTCGACCCCGCGGCTAAGACGAAAGCGGTTCTTCTCGCCAAGGGACTGAACGCCAGCCCCGGTGCAGCTGTGGGAAAAGCCATCTTTAACGCAGATAGGGCTGAGGAGCAGGGTAAGGCAGGAGAACAAGTCATACTGGTCAGACCAGAGACTACCCCCGATGATGTCAATGGGATGATCGTATCCCAAGGCTTCCTAACACAACACGGTGGAGGAACAAGCCACGCAGCAGTAGTCGCTAGGGGCTGGGGAAAACCATGTGTCGCAGGCTGTGAAGGCATCAGGATCGATAACAATAGGAACCTATTCACTGTAGGAGAATACACTATCAAGGAAGGCGATTGGCTTAGCGTTGATGGCGCCACTGGTGAGGTATTCCTTGGACAGGTAGCCAAGATCGAGACAGCTTTCGAGAAGGAGACAGAGCTGATCAAAGCCTTGGAGTGGGCTGATGAGATCAAGCACCTTGGAGTCTTGACAAACGCAGACAACCCAGAGGACTCTGCAAAGGCGCGCCAATTTGGTGCCACAGGCATTGGACTGTGCAGAACCGAGCATATGTTCTTCGATCAGGAAGGAGAAGAGATCAGCAGACGCGAGAACATAGTAAACATGATTCTCAAGTCTGAGGTAGCTGCGCCTATGCTCAGACAGCTGGGAGCACTGGAGTTATCAATCGAGGCTAACCCTGATGATGAGGATAATAGAACCGCATACGATGAGCTCAAGAAGAAGGCAGATTCCAACGCGGATATCAATGAATACAGGAAGGCACTGGAAAACATACTGCCCTTCCAGAGAAAAGACTTCGTCGGTATTTTTGAGGCTATGGACGGTTGTCCTGTAATCATCAGGCTTATTGACCCACCGATGCACGAGTTTTTGCCTCCACGTGAAGAATTATTAATAGAGGTTACTGAGCTTCGATGCACAAAAGGAGACCCCAAGACACTCAAAGAGAAAGAGTATCTGTTGAAGGTGGTGGAGAGCCTCTGGGAGACCAACCCAATGCTGGGTCTCAGAGGATGCCGCGCTGGTTTGATGTACCCCGG
>CAZZFH010000027.1:0-13236 GCA_964653295.1 uncultured Candidatus Bathyarchaeia archaeon
AATAGCATAATAATAGCAGAAAAAGGCTGCTCAAGAAAAAAGTATTATATATACTAAGTAACGATACTGAATTAAGTCTATCCTTCATCGTGAGTAACCCGTTGATTGCATCTGCGATTATTATGGGTCTTCGCGGTGAATAGGCTAAAAAAACGGAAGGAAAAAACAATGGCAATTATAGTAGCAGGACGATTGATGACTTTCATTTACATGATCATCTTTTTCGTCCTAATGTACTATTACATGTCGATAAACAAAGAAGAACAGTATACAATCAGATCAATGCCAGCAATGCAGGCGATACCTGAAGCAGTAGGAAGAGCTGCTGAGATGGGTAGACCAGTTCTCTGGACTCCCGGTATTTCAGGATCTTTGAACGACTCTAGCCAAGGGCCTCAAGTTCTTGCTGCAATCAGCGTCCTCGAATATTTAACAGAGGAATGTGTTAAAGCAGGAGTACATATCCAAACGATTGTCCCCCTACCAGATGCACTGCCTCTTATTGAGGAAACTATGAGAACAGCCTACCTCCGAGAAGGTAAGCCAGAGGAGTTCAGCCTTGACCAGATTACCTTCGTCTCAGAGCAATCACCATACCTAAGCGCAACTTTAGGCTACATGCAGAGATATCAGCCTGCGTCAAACATCTTAGTTGGTGGTTTCTACTATGAGGCGGTCGTTATCGGTGAAGCAGGTAACCACATTGGAGCGATGCAGATTGGTGGAACAAACAACACCCACCAGATGCCGTTCCTCGTAGCAACATGTGACTACATGTTGCTCGCTGAGGAGCTCTTCGCTGCAGGCGCGGTAATCAGTCAGAACCGAGACATGCTTGGCTCGATCAAGGGAGAGGACTTTATGAAATTGCTCTTGGTCGCTTTAACAGCTGTCGGCTTTATTCTAGGTGCTATCAACGTAACGATAATTGCTGATCTGTTGGGGATGTGATAAAAATGTCTAATATATTCAAACAAGAAGTTGTCTACGCGGTAACCGGAATAGTAACCGTGTTGATGCTATTAGAGTACTTCTTCTTCGCGGATGCTCAACCATGGGCAGAGGCCATCCGAACGTGGGCTGTTATTATCTTTAACATCTCACTGTTCCTTGGGGCTATACGTCTGCTTATGTCACATGGGCTCAGACTCCAGGAACGGCGGAGGGATTGGCAATTCAGCGGTATGCTACTAGCATTTTTCGTAGTAATGCTTCTTACTGGAATAGCAGGTTACATCTCGACAGGAGTACAAACAAGTAATGGAATTTACAACTGGATGTTTAACTACATCTACACACCACTAGGTGCCACACTTTATCCGATTACCGGATTCTATATCTTCTCAGCCGCCTATCGTGCCTTCAGAGCTAGAAACATCGATGCTGCCCTCATGCTTATTGCGGGCTGCTTCGTTATGCTCAAGAACGCACCAGTCGGTGAAGCAATCTGGATTGGTTTCAAAGACATAGGAAACTGGTTCCAGTTTACAGGTCAGATACCGGGTATGAGAACATTAGCGATAGTAGGCGCACTAGGCCTTATCGCTTTTGGATTCAGGGCACTACTGGGCAAAGAGCGTGGATTCTACGCGGGAGGCGGCGAGTAAAATGAGTATACTCAGTAAACTAGCCGATATCGATCGTAGAGTATTCTACTGGATACTCTTCATCGCCCTAATGGTACCATTCCTTAGCCCAATTGGCTTCCCCATCACTATCTCGCCTAACACTCAAGACCTCTATGACGGGGTCACAGGCGATCAAGTAGAAGAGGGAGAAGTGTGGATTATGAACTTTGGCTATGGCGTAAGCGCCTGGTCAGAGTGCCACCCAGCCGTAACTGTCTGTACAAAAGCACTGTTCAGAGAGGGTGCCAAGATAATATTCGTTGGTATCCACTATGACGTTGAGCTTACCTACAACAAGCTACAGGATACTTGCAGAGCAGATTTCGCCGACAAGGTATATGGAGAAGACTATGTCTTCCTCGGATACATGACTGGCGGTGAGTCTGTCGTCGCACAGCTAGCATCAAGCATAGAGAGCGTATTCCCACAGGACCACTACCAAACACCCTATGATGATATCCCAATGCTTGAGGGAGTCGAAGACCACTCAGATATCGCTGGAGTACTTTCCTCAGACACAGGTGACTACGGTGGTCACTTCATGACCCAGTGGCAGGGTGCCTATGGAACAAAGCTAGCCGAGATCGGAATCGCGATGAACGCTTCAACCGACCTACCAAGATGGCAGGCAGGTAACTTCTTCGGAGTAACCGTAGGTTCACGAGGCGGTGCAGAGTTAGAGCTACTAATCGGAGAACTAGGTGAAGCGACAACAGCAATGGACAGCATCAGTGTAAGCCACTTGCTGCTCGTTCTAGCTATCATCCTTGGTAACATTGGTGTAATCAGCGAAAAACTAGGAGGTAACAAATAATGGCATATCCAACAGCAACTCTGGACGTCGTCGGCCTCTGGGTCGGATGGTTCCTAATGCTAATGATCTACAGCCTACCGCTGTACAAAGAGAACGTTGCATACCGTACTGCTGAGCACATGTTCATCGGCGTTACGTTGGCGATTACAGCTATCACCAACTTCAGTAACGTTATGAGGCTATGTGTCACACCACTATTACAGGGTAACATACTGATGATCGTACCCCTAATTATAGGGCTCATGATCTTCGCTATGTTGATTCCTGAATACCGGTGGGTCAGCAGGTATCCAATAGCAATAATGGTAGGCGCCGGCTTCGGTCTAGGTATCCGTGGAACAATCAAGCCTAACCTTCAGGACGCGATTATCGATACGATAACTGCTCCAACTGGAGGCGCGCTGATTGATTGGTTCAACTACCTATGGGTAGCAGTAGGCCTAGTCTGTAGCATTCTGTACTTCATGCTGACCTTTGAGCACTCTGGACCACTAAAAGGACCAACGAGACTTGGACGGCTATTTATTATGATAGCTCTTGGTGGCTACTTTGGTAACACAGTTCTGTTCAGGTTCACGATGCTAACTGGTAGAGCGCAGTTCTTCTTACAGGTATTAAAGTTAATACCGATGTAACAAACCCCCCTTTTATTTTACATTCTATTCAAAACACGTTTAACGTAGTTGGAACCAGAGATAGGTGAGATCCATGGAACAAATCACCGTCGAGGAACTGCTAAAAGACAAATTACTATCTCCCAAGATCGTGATTGAGGCATTTCTTGCCTCCAGTCTAAAGCTAAGACCCGCTAGTCAAGTTACTATCCCGGCAGAACTTCCTAATGGAGTCGAGATGGGTCAAAAGATTGATCAAAATGTTCAACCCCAGATGATGCAACTGCAAAACATTAAGGATCTTAGAACAAGGGCAGTTGCAGTTCAGGCAATAAAGAAGTTGATGGAGAAGCAATTCGAGGATATTGTCGAGGTGTCTGATGAGTTTAAAGCCCTTTATGACTGGTCCAATAAACTTGGCCTCAGGAATAATCAGGTAAAGGTGAGACCCACAGTCCATGAAATCTATTTATATACTGAGCGTGGAACTGGTCGATCTATCCAGAAGCTTATGCGTGAACGCGAAAAAATACGTCGAAAAGTCCAGCGAAAACCCGGTGAAAATGTCAACCCCATCCGTTTTGCTTACCCCGAGGAGTTTGATCCAAAATGGCTCAAAGGATTGGGTGGGGTCCTTGGGTATCCCGAGTGTTGTGTAAACCAATATGCTGAAGACAGGAAAAACAATGTAAATGTAGAGATTAGGGCTTCACAGCAATTAATCGATGAAGTAACAGAGAAAGAAGTTGATACCCATGTATACTATACTGGTTATTTCTTCCCATGTAGTCCAAGATGCGAGAACGCGTTAAAAAGAGGCTACGAGTGGCATGAAGCCCTCAAAGAGCTTCACCCTGACTTGGGTGCATTATATGAGCAGAATATCCGTGTTAACGCTGAACTGGTTCTCCGACAGCCTGAGTTTATTCAGAAATTTCTGACCCAGTTCAAGCCAAAAGAAGATTAAGGTTTGGGGTAAGGAGGCGGATAGTCTCCTTGTTTTACTTCTATTCGTTCTACCTTGAAGATCACTGGACGTTCGGAGTCTGGACAGCTATAATACGCGATCTTGTCCATATAGTCCCACGTCTCGGTTACCTCTCTTGTCATGGCGCTTGTCAGTGGTAATATAGCGCTGAAAGCCGCTAGACATACGCTATCTGTCTCCTCCAATACCAGTCTTCCCGGGTTTCCTGTAACAGTCATCTTGTCCCCTACCTTGTACATCTTGCACGGTCCAGACACGTGTGTAGGCTTCTCGTCTATGCTTTTTGGCGGATTTACCTCTATTGCTGTGAAAACTACTTTGTACATAGAGTAAGGGAGATGGTTGGGTTAGTAAAAGGTTTTAGAGTGTTTTAAGGTAGAAACAGCTTGCGTTATGCTGTGCAACCTGTTGGTATCCATGGGTCTCATAGAGTCTCCGGGCGATCTTATTGGGCTCTATAACGTGTAACCCTATCTGTTTGTATCCGTTTTCCTTGGTCCATTTATCAGTTAACCCCATAAGCTTCTTGGATAATCCTTTGCCTCGGTGTGATGGCTCGATGTTTATATTGAAAATCCAGACCAGCGGCTCTTTGAATACATAAAAAGGACCTCTCTTTGCCAGCCAGATCAAACCAGCGTTCTCCCCATCATCTGCCTCAGCTATGAATACAATATGGTTATCTCCAAATGGATCGATGGGGTCCTCATCCTCGATCTTTCTGTATCGCCTGTATGCTTCCTCATATGATATATCCTCTTGGAGTTGGAACGCAACCCTAAAGCTATCATAATTTAGATTATCGATGTATTCTCTCTCTGCAGCGGTATCTTGAGCGGTTCTAATGCTATACTCCGTCAATTATATCATACTTCTGTGAAGTGATTCAGTTTTATTTTTTTCTCGTCCTTCATATTTCCAGTATAATTTATAGGGAGTGACTCTGTACCGTTGCATTAATGCAATATCACTTAATCCTCACCGAAAAATGCAACAAACACTGCAGCTACTGCGGAGGAACCAGACATATCAATGGTATTCCATTAAACGTCTCATACCCAATAGAGGATTTAATCAATTTTCTAAAGAAGGACCCAGAGCCAGTTATCGGCTTCTATGGTGGAGAGCCCCTGCTCGCAATGGATTACATGTATGAGGTCATGGATAAGGTACCTGCCAAGGCTTTCACACTTCAAACAAACGCCTCTCTGCTCAATGAGATAGATGAGAAATATCTCCACAGGCTCCACTCTATCCTTGTTAGCATAGACGGGGGTCGCTGGGTTACTGATAGCTGTAGGGGTGAGGGGACCTATGATCTCGTTACAAGAAATCTAATCGAGGTTGAGAACAAGGGATACTCTGGGGATGTTATTGCTCGTATGGCATTTAGTAAGAACGGGGATATCTTCAGGGATGTTTCCCATTTACTCCTGCTAGAGCGTCCTTATTTTGATCATGTTCATTGGCAGCTGGATGTCTTTTGGTCTGAGCTAGAATCATGGGATGATCTTGAGGGATGGCTTCAGAGATACGAGTCAGGAATCACCAAGCTTGTATATGATTTCGCTGAGTCATTCATGACAGGCAATCCACTTGGTATTGTGCCATTCATACCCGTATTCAAGACCCTGCTAACAGGTGAGGAAACCCCTCATATCCGATGTGGCTCAGGCTGCACCAGCTTCGCGATACTAACAAACGGTAGAATCGATGTATGCCCAGTCGCACCAGAACTACCGTATAGCGGTGTAGGGCACATTAGTAACTCGATTCCAGATGAGCTTTATGAGGTTCTCCCCGTTGGTCCTCCATGTACAGATTGCGAGGTTCTTGGGGTATGTGGGGGAAGGTGTCTGTTCTCTAATCAGACAATGTTCTGGGGAGAGGACTGGTTCAACAGGATATGTGACACCACCAAACACATGATAAACGAGCTCAAGAGGAATGTTCCGCTAGCTATGGAACTGATACAGGAAGGGGTTCTGGACCCCAAAGTATTCGATTACCCCGAGATCAATAATGGCTGCGAGGTTATCCCCTGACAACAATAAATATTTGGTAATACAAGAGTATCTGTCATCATTGGATTACATAGAAACCATACTCAGAAGCTTTCCAATAGATATCGATTCTCCTAAACGTGTCTATCTCAATGAACTTGCCCAAGATACTAGATTGTATGAGGTTGATGCGGTCAATTCTCCCCTTTTGGGTTTAGTTGAGGGGCAAGTCTATCTAATAGATACTCCATCTGGGCGAAGGGTTGCGTGTCATCCTCATCTAGTAGCTGAGGAATTATCGGGTCTCTGCTTTGAAGCGGCAAAAGAATTCGCGTTGGCTTTAAAGGAACTAGGGCTAACATCAGGCAATTCAGGCATCCTGCATATTCTCAGGGGTGGCCTAGGCTATAGAGTGGACAAGGTACTACCACAATTACCCGTGATTAACATCCGCACCCAGTACAGGAAAGACGGGTACAGGGCTCACTCGGATGACTCAAGGAGGATAGATGTCACCTACAGCGACTATCATCAGAAAAACTTTGATTCCTTGATTGTGCCAGACACCTACGCTACCGGTAGGAGCGTTGAGGCTGCTTTGCAGCATATGTTTGAGATGGGTCTCAGTGTTGAGACCGTAATCATCTACGGGTTTATAGCGGCTCCCGGTGTAGAACGTGTCTATAATCTTCTCGCTAAACATGGGGTTCATTTGTATGTTTTCGCGATCTGCGATATCTCTCAATTATATTCCAACAACTATGATATGCCCCTATACGGGTTGGACGAACACCTCTACAAACAAAAAGGGGTTATCAAACCACTGGGCTCAATAGTAGCACCGGAAACCCTCCGAGACATGATCCCACATTATGTTCCGGGGATGGATCAGCCAGGCGATTGGAGTGAGAGGCACCAAGACCTCTTCAATGGCTACCATAATGAGAGTGGAGACATCCGAGAACATTTACGGAAATCCATCGAATTAATAGAATCCTTGAATGAGTTAAACAGTCAACAGCTTTGGTATACTGATAATATACATGATTTAGCCCAAAAGGAAATTGAGAACTGTAGGAAGCTTCTCTAGTTTATTCGCTCCACTGATAGTTGCTAAACTCTATAGCACTCAACACCTTCTGTGAGAAATCCTCATCCTTACACTGGAAGGTATACATAACGAATCCATCATAGGAGAAGAAATGCAATCTGCCCCTGTGATAAATGATGCTGGGCTTAGCTATCTCCACTAATTCAAGAAACTCTGATCGCCTAAATTTCACCCTATAACTACTCGCTGCTACCGTTGAAGCTGCTACCGTTCCCGCCATCGTCATTAATCTTCACCTCCTTTCTCATCATCAAAATTGAATATCTCTTCGATGGGTTTCTCGAAGACCTCTGCTATCATCCAAGCCAGCCTGAGGCTGGGGTTGTATTTTCCCTTCTCAAGAAACAGGATAGTCTGCCTTGTAACATCAACAATATTGGCTAATTGCTGCTGGGTGAGTCCTTTTTCCTCACGTAGCTCCTTTATCCGTGTCTCCATGGTTTACTCTCCTTTGTAGTTGGCGTGGTAAAACCATGAGATTAGGAATACAGCCCAACTTAGATAGATGACATATTGGAGTAACTGACCTAGTGGTAAGTTAATCAATGGATCCTCCATGCCTTGAATGAAAATCAATACTATGCTTAGACCCGCGTTTATTGTTACAAAGGCATTTCTCGCTGCTTTGCTAAACATGCTGCTCATCCGTTCATCGTAGAGTTTTTCCCATTTTAGTCCGATTACGAAGCTGAACCCGATTCCTGCTGTTATACCGAGGGTTATGTTTCCGACAATATAGCCGAATGCAAGGCAGCCTAGCATACTGAAACCCAGCATGGCCCATGAAAATCTTCTTCTGGTTTTTTTGTCTTTTATTAATTCTTGGCCTGAGAATGCTCTTCCCAGTGCAACCCCATAGGCTACACCCATTCCAATTCCTAGGGCTATGTTGTCTAGTGCCGATCCCATTCCAATTCCCATTATTAGCCCGAGAATCATCCCGATTATTCGCGCGTTTCTCTTGTTTTTGAACATCTCAATCATCACTATGTAATATATTTCTAACGTTAGAAATATATAACGTTATCTATTTCTAACATCTCGATGGGAAAACCAAAATACGCCAAGCCCCACTAAACAAAAGACCTTTTTGAACATCAGAGAAGCAACCCCAGAAGACAACCAACAACTCATCCAATTACAACAAAAATGCTCAATGGGCTCAGATCTACTACTACAGTTGGACGGTAGCCCAGATTTCTTTAACCGATCACGTGGATACCAAGACTGGACTATACTGGTAGCAGAGGAAAAAAAGAGAATAGTCGGCTCCGCTGGGTTCGCCTTACAAGACAAAGTCATCGATGGCTCAATCTACAAGGGCATCTACGAGTACGGCTTCAATGTTGACCCAGAGCACCGAAGACGAGGAATAGCCACACTTATTCAAAATGCGATTGAAGAACTTGCTCAGGGTGATGGAGCCGATTTTCTGTACCTGAACATCACCGAGGATAACGTTGCTAGTCACAGTTTCTTTTCTCGTCATGGCTTTAAACCAGTCAGGGAATGCTCACCTCTAATGTTCATGGCGTACAAGAAACACGAGACAGATCACTTCAAGATCCGTCCCATGAAAACGGGTGATATCCCCGTAGTGGTTAACCTGCTGAACGAGTATTACCGAGGCCTCGACTTTTTTACCCCTTTTACGGATGAGTCATTCACTGAGCATTTCAATCATCTTCCCTTCTACTCACTGAAAGACATCTACCTCTATGAGCATGATACCGTAAAAGCTGTGGCGGGCTACTGGGACTATACCAAGGTGATGCGGTTCACACTTCAGGGTTATAATACGCGATGGAAGATCATGGCTGCCGTAGCTGGTGTCCTCGGTATGATCACTACCATGCCTAAGGTACCCAAGATAGGTGAGCCTATGACCAACTGGTATCTAACCCCCTTCGCTTACCGTGATCCGGATGCCGGCAATCAGCTACTTATGCATATACTCAACATGGCTCATCAGGCTGGGGTCTACATGGTGGGGCTTCCTGTCGATAAAGAAAGTCCTAGTTATACTGATCACGATAAGCTCAAGCCAAACAAGGGGGGCTTTACTTTTTATGTGAAGCCATTCAGGGACTTGCCTGAGATCAAGCAGGTCTACATCGATCCAATTGACATCTAGGATGTATGGATACCCCAGAAGTGGCGTACCTCCATATCCTCCGGGCTATCTGTACCATGACTGCCCTTCCCTGACTCTGGATCAACATGAGTACCATGATCGGGTAGGAACGCTATAGCGCGATTTACACCGTGATATTGTTTGTTAAATGCGTCTGAGAGGGTCTTGAAGGCTCTCAGGTGGCGCCTGAATGCTTCGATGGCTTCTGGGTCTGTTGGGGTTGAGCCATGCATCAGGTCATCATATTCTTGATTATAAGCCACAATCAAGTCATAGTCAGCGTTTTCTAATAGGTCTAGGACTCTTTGGATTACTTCCGGGTCATATTTCTCGGTATAATAATCGATCTTTCTCTCCCTGAATATTAGATCGATACTGCAGTCTTTCACGGCTACCAAAGCAACTTTTTTACCCGCTTTTGAAGCGGCATCAAATATTGTCTCAACTGTTAACACTGGTTTCATGTACTTTGTTATACCATGTTCCTGTGGTTTCATTCCTGTGAACATGCTCCCATAACATACCGGTGTATAGCTTGGGGTCATGCTTCTTACTGGGATCTGGATTGGAGCCTCCTTGATCACCTGAACAAACTCGTCTCTATGTCTCTGAAATAACCATTCTCCGATGGCGTCTGGGGCGTATAGTAATATTTTCTCTATCTTTTTGTGCTCTGAGGCTTCAATTATTTCCTTTATCGATTTAGCTGATGAGCCAGTCGGGGGCTCAATACCCATAAGGGCACACACTGTTGGTGTCACAGAGTCTATGCTATACATGGACACCGATTGTATTTTGCATCTAAATCATTTTGGGTCAATAAGACTAAAACAAGGCGCTTACATGGATTATATTGGGGACGTTTTGAATGCTCACAATTGAACAGCAAATCACCATGGTACTCCAACTCTGCCTAGCCCTAGTACTAGCGGGTATAATCGGGTATGAGCGAGAAAAATACAGTAAACCCGCTGGGCTAAGAACCCACATGGTCCTAGCCATCGGCTGCACGATCCTCACTATAATAAGCTACACGGCTTTCCCAGATCCAACCGACAACAGTAGACTAGCAGCGGCGATAATCACTGGCATCGGGTTCATAGGCGCAGGCACGGTTATACAGACTCGGGAAAGAATAGTTGGCTTGACTACAGCGGCTTCTATCTGGTTAACTGCCTCAATATGCCTCGCGGTAGGAACTGGAAACTATGTCTTGGCTATTGCGGGAACTATTCTGGGTTATTTAGTACTTGAGAGTAAGCCGTTTCAATTTAATAAAGAGGAATAAAAAAGGAAAGGGTTCTTCGAGTTTACTCGAATAGGAATACTATGTGTACGCTCACGGTTACGCTGAGCTCACCGGACACGATTGGAGTAGAGAAGCTCTTTGCTCCATCTATCGCAGCGGACTCTGCGTAGTCATAGCTTCTTACTGGAGTGTAGCTGTTCTCTGTGACGCTCTGGACACCACTGATGGTTAGTCCAAGGGTCTCGGCGATAACATCTGCCTTGTCCTGTGCATCTGTCAGTGCTGCGATGTATGCGTTGGTCTTTAGCTCCTCACGCTTTGCATCACTCAGCTCGAAACTTATGCCATTTATCTGGTTTGCACCAGCTACGGCGGCTGCATCGATTACGTCTCCAACTATGTCAAGGTCCTTAACTGTAACCTGAACTAGGTTGGTTACAGTATAGCCTACGAAGACTCTACCATCCTCTGTCCAGTCGTACTGGGGGTAAACGCTGTAACTTGTAGTAATTATATCGTCCTCGCTTACTCCAAGAGCCTTAATGGCTTCAATGACCGCAGTCATCGTCTCTGCGTTTTCACCAATGGCCTCACTGGCTAACTCAGATATTACTTGGACTCCTAGATTCACAGTTGCTTGATCAGCTTGGGCTGAAGCGCTTCCGGAACCAGTTAGACTAATTGTCTTCAGGTTCTCAGATGTGCCCTCAGAGACATCGCTATAAAGTACGGGTAGACCTTGGCTGACCCCTGTTCCTGATGGGAACCGGAACCCTACGGGTAGGGATGGAGCTACTTGGTCGATTACTCCTGGTTTGTATGCTATGATTGCCCCTGCCATGATTATGCTTAGGCAGATGGCTGCGACCGCGAATGTTTGTTGATTTTTATTCATTGCTTGTCAAACAGTCAAATGGCTGAGAGAGATATATACCCATCAAATAGAACAGGTGTTCAAAGCATTAGAACAGGGTTAAACATCCTTGTACTCAAGGAATGAATCATAGATCTCCATGGCTCTTGCCTTGAGTTCTTCTGGCATATGCTCATCTGTCTTTATGTCTCGTCCAAGATATGCAAGCCTGTGTTTGAGCCAGTAAAAGTCCTCAAGAATAAGACAGTAGCCCAACTCATAATCCATCGCCTTCAAGTGGGCTCCATAAAGAACATCCTTGGGAGTGTCCATAATGGTTTTTGAGTTAATCTCAACCCCAGCACCCTTCAACTCACCTATCTCTATGATAGAGTGTAGGAGCAGATACTCGTTTCCAAGGCGATCCCTGAACATGATCTTTGAGTCCTTGAAGTTTTTTCCATTAAGATAATCATATAGCTCTCTAGATGTGCATGCATTTAGCTCGTACTCGAATTCATTTAATAACTCAATAACCTGATTGAGTCTGAACTCTATTATTTCCAATATCTCTTCATAGGACGGAGCTGCCATGTACGATCAGCATCCTTCTGCATGTTTAAAATTAGCGGAAAATAGTAGAGAACTTATTTCCTTTTTGGGGTGGGAATATGCCAATCATATCCCCTCTCAGTAACCACATACTCAGGCCAAGGCAAATCAATCGGAGGATCCCACTCTGGATCCAGTTGTGGAGGCTCATACTCGTACTTAATACGTTCCTTCCACTCATCCTTGCATGCCTTGAGCTTAGCTGGGGCTTCAGCCAAGTCTAGAAGTGTCCCCGTGATAGCTTTACCCGCAGTGTATATGGTTCTATCAATCGGACCCCTTACCCCACCCAGATAATAGTACGGCCACCTTGGCAGCCTCTCACCTGGTACCCTGATTAATGGTCTGTAGACCTGTATCCAGACTCCTGGGCAGTGCCACTGGAACTCTACATAATCATCGCTGCCGAATTTCTTCTGGTGGCTTGGTATGACGCTTCTCCACATCCGCTCCCATTCATCCGGTGGGGTGAGTTCCTCGTTGAATGGCTCCTCTTGCTCTGGGTATCCCATGTTTCGGAGTAGCTCGTTGGCTATCTTCTTGTCGCCTTCAGTGAATTTGGGGGCGCCTACTAGTTCTAGGTTCTCGTACGCCAGATCAGCCAACGCCTTGTTGAATAACCCTGTTCTCTGCTTGGTGATCCACCGGACAGTCAACTTGGTTCCAGTGATCCTCGCTACATTCTCCGCGTTATTTATGAGCACCTTGGCGATCTGCTCCTGCTGTTTTAAGCTTGGGCTCCTGAAAGCATACTGAATTATGCCCAATCTCGGGGGCATATTGTCCGCTGTCGCCTGTCCTGCAGCCATCACCGCCTCATTTATACTCCAAAGACCTGTCCGGGGAAGCATTGCCTCCTTGGTATACTTAGTAGTGGTATACATCAGAGCAACAGCGTCAAGGGCAGCTGGGGCACGAGCGTTCCTCGGCAAATCATCAGCATAGGCGATCCACTTTTCTGGCTCATCACACTCAAACACGAATGCAGCGTTCCAATAACTACCCCACTGGGTCTCATACATCACCGTCGTAGAAGCTCTAGGATGCCACCCCACCATCGCATCAAGACCTTCAAAACGACCCTTTGAGGCGAACCAGCTCTTAGCACATACCTTCTCTGCTGGGGTACCATACACCTTAATGGTTCCTTCAATTCCATGCTCCTCCATTGCGTGCTTTGTAGCTACAGCCCCTATGAGAGCACCTACTCCCAGTGCGCTGTGAGGGTCT
>CAZZFH010000028.1:0-12977 GCA_964653295.1 uncultured Candidatus Bathyarchaeia archaeon
TAATCCACTCCATGAAAAAATACAATGTATCTACTCCAGTCTCTGTGATGAAGGTAGATGATACCATGAAGGGCATCGAGGAAGGGTTAAACGCAGGAGCTTACACGGTTGGAGTCCTGACGGGAACCCAGAGCATACAGCAGCTAAGCTCAGCCAAGCCAGACACCATCCTAAGGAGCGTCGCTGAGATCCCGGATCACCTTGTTGAAAAGAAAATGATCTAGTGGAGCATCTCCTGATCCTCGTCTATCCACAGATACACCATTACAAAGGGGATCACAACTAACCCGATCTGAATCAAGAACGGGATCTGATGATTAACAGAGTCATATAACCATCCCCCGGATAATTGCCCTAAAGCAGCGGCGATCAACCTGAAGAAGCCCCTGCTCCCAGCCACCTTACCACGGTGTTCTTTGGGTACAAGACCTGCTTCTAGGCTGCTGATGGCGCTGTTTGCTAAAACCATCAAGAGTCCAACTAGCATCATAGAGATTATTAGCCGGATGAAATTCCCATACACAAGCAGTAATATCGCTGCTGCCCAGAGTACGAATGCAGCCATGATGGGCTTCTTTTTCCCAATCTTATCGATGAGCTTTCCGCTGGGTATGGCAAGGATTATCATGGATACTGGTAACGCGGTCATTATGTAGCTAAGCTGAACCTCGCTGATACCAAGGTCCTTAACGATATACAGGGTCATGATGGGCATGAAGAGCCCACTTGTAAAGTTAATCACTATATCAACAAGGAATAGCACAAAGGCGGCTTGAGGAACCAGCCTCCATACCTCTAGGCTCTCACGCATACTAGCCGGATAAGAGGTGACCATTTCCTGCAAGTTTATCTTCTCAGGGTTCTCGATGGTCTCACTAAGCTTGGTCCTGAGTAATGCTGCGGCTAGGAAGCCAAATATAACAAGCTTGTACATAAACCTCATGCTGGGCACGAGACCATAGAGAGTGAACAGGTATCCCGCTATGAGAGGCGCAGGTGTGGTTGAGACACTAGTTATGAGGTTGATTATGCTAAACCCTATGCCTCTCTTTTCCTTGGGCAGGGAATCAGCCACGATTGCGTTGAGCGCAGGCTGGTAGATCCTGCAGACCCCAACAATCAATGCCCCAAACATGATCCACTCCCAACTGGGAGCATAAACATAGAAAATTCGAGCCAAAGCCGCGAGAAAGGTCATGGTAGAGATTAGCCATTTTCGTCCATACTTGTCAGTGAGATATCCACCAGGTATCTGGACTAGTGCGGCTGCGATCAGTTCAACCGAGCCTATCAGACCTATTCCTGTGGCTGTAGCCCCTAGAGCCTCAACGTATAATGGATAATAGGTTCCCGGTAGCTCAGAGAAAAAATCCAGTATGAGCCAGCTAAGCACCATTATGAGGAAATTGCCTTTGAGGAAGCTGAACTCGCTACGAAATCTCTGAAATAGGCTTCTCTTTTCCTCTGGTTGGCTCAAGGGGGGGGGTTCTACTCGGTTTTCTCTGGATGGTTCTCTAGATATGAGTCGGGGTCAACTTTAATAGATTCACTATACTGGACTCTGCCCTTTATTCTGCAGCCGGGTAGGATCTTTATGGTTTTGCCTGTGACATTGTTGCATTCCACGTTCTCAAGCACTATCTCTTCTCCTGTAATGTCTGTGGTATACAATGTGCCTCTGTCTCGCCAGTCATCATGGCTCCTCTGGATATTGATGTATCCTGCCTCAATACCATCCCTGATTACGCTCTCATCCCTGCTTAGTCTCGCCTCAAAGGACCTCGCCTTAACGCTTCCCTCGACTCTCATGACGCCACTGTAAAGTATCCTGTCCTCTGAGACCAGATCGCCGCCAAATGACATAGAGCCACTAGCCTCCAACTCCGTCTCCACAGAGCCCTTTCCACCGACTTTTGTAGAGCCGGAGAATTTACCATACTTGAATTTGAGATCTTTCTCTACGTTCAGGCTACCTGATTTATTGATTTCCTCACAGACGAGATTTCCTTCCACGTTGGCTGATCCACTGAACTTCGCCATCTCTGCAGTTAAATCGCCCTCTATTCGAGATGATCCGCTCGTCTTTATGTCTCCAATTATTAATCCGCCTGGGATTTTGCTGCTTCCGCTGGTTGATATCTCTTCTGGGCTTATCCTGCCTGAGCCCGAAACCTTCAGTTCACCGTATTCTGGTAGGGTGATCCTTCCAGAGCCTGATATCCTGGTTGTAGGTATTTTACTGTATTCCATTGTATTCAAGATGAGTGACTGTTTTTTCTTTTTAAAGCAGACTCACCATTCATAGTCACAAATTGTTACTACTCGTATGGGTGTTCAGGGTTCTGGATCTTCAGATAGGCATAACCAAGGCCCACAGCCAATAATAGGGACTGCAATATCCATGGTAGCTGGGGATTCAGATGATAAATAAAGCCTCCAGCGAGGTTGCCAAGAGTCTTGGGTAGAAATATGAGGAAACCACTTACATACCCAACGCCGGAAACACCGAGACTGGTTCCGCTGCCAAGCCCGGCCATGATCCTGCCTCTTATGCTTCTAGGGACGCTGTCTGCCATATAGACCTGTGAAGATATCCAGATAAAAACAGCGCTAAGGGTGATCAATGTAAACATTGGCAGGGCAAACCAGAAGCCCTGTGCCAAGGTGAAGCCATACATGCTTGGAATCCCGAGGCCAAGGCCAAAGAGGAGACAGTTTCGGGAACCATACCGGTCAACAATCCCTCCTATGAATAAGCTGAGAATTGCCCTCGCGATACCGCTCCAGAGAAGGATCACACTCCATTCATAGTAGTTGAGCATCAGGTAATCGGTAGCGTAGAGTATCCAGAATGGGAGTATCATGCTTCCAAGGAAGCTTAGAAGCATGCTTACAGCTGTATAGCTTCTGAGGTTTTTCCAGATCCAGTGTAATGAGTCGTTTGTATCTTTGTATGACTCGGTGAAAAGCTTGATTGGGTTCCAGTTGATCTCTTGAATGTCTGAGATGGTCTCTCTGAGGAAGAATAACCTCATTGCAGCAACGATTATCCCGATAACGAAGCTTATGATAAAGCCTATTCTCATAGCAGGGATTAGCTCAAATTTTGCTATGAATAAGCCACCAATGTATGGACTCACTATCCTGATGATATTAGGTAGAGCAAAGTTGAAGCCATAGAGTTTGCCCCTATCTCCAACAGGTATACTATCGGCCATTATGGCGTTCATGGCTGGGACATAGAATAGGCTCATGTTCTGGTAGATCATGGCGATTGCCGCCCACTCCCAGCTGGGTGCCCATAGAAAGATGATGAAACTCGATACATAGATGATAGTAGAAGAGGCTACCAGTCTCACTCTCCCTGATTTATCCGCGATATATCCACCGACAGGGTAGAGGAGCATGGCCCCGAAGCTCCCGAGGGCGTTGATCAATCCTATTACAGGGACTGAAGCACCGAGGACAGCCATATAACCACTGATGAAGTTGTCGATGTTGGTGTCGCTCATACTCCAGATTACACGGCTGATAGTTAGCACTAGGACATTACGGGGGATTAGTCTCTTCTTACCGGTCTCCTCCAAAAAGGGACACCATTACCATACACAAACAGACAGCCTAGGATTAAACGTTACCTTGTATATAGTATATACAGAAAATCTATACGCCTTCATTTGAGACATGTTGTGAATGATATTGGATAGGGAAAAGTGATATTCCCAATCAATGCTTCTTACATGTTGATTTAGATGGGAGAAGATTTCGTTCATCCCTATATTCCTAACTCGGTGCCCAAGATAAAGCGGGAGATGCTGGACTTTATCGGCGCCAAGGATGCAGATGAGCTCTACGCTGAGATGATCCCAGAGCGGCTTCTACTCAAGCGGGAGATGGAGTTGCCTGAGCCTATCTTGAGTGAGCTGGGGCTCAAACGTCACGTTGTGGATATATTATCCAAGAACAAGGACACGGAGGAATACATCAGCTTCCTTGGAGGGGGCTGCTGGCAGCACTATGTGCCCAAGGTCTGTGAGGTTATCCAGAGTAGGAGCGAGTTCCTCACTGCCTATGCGGGTGGAGGCTACAGTGATCAGGGAAGGTTTCAGGCGAACTTTGAGTTCCAGAGCCTTATCTGCGAGTTATTGGGTATGGAGGTCTCGGGTTTACCCACCTATGATTGGGGTGCAGCAGCTGGGAACAGTGTAAGGATGGCTTCAAGGCTCACTGGACGAGACGAGATTCTTGTGCCAAAGAACATGAGCCCAGCTAGGCTTAGTATATTGAGGAACTTCTGTGGCTCAGTAGACCCAAATGGCGGCATCAATATCACCCTTGTTGATTACGAGAATGAGACAGGGCGTATCGATCTAGGTGATCTAGAGTCCAAACTCGGTGAGGAAATCGCTTGTATCTACTTTGAGAACCCCAACTATCTCGGAGTTATCGAGTCAGAGGGAGCCAAGATATCTGAACTGGCTCACATTTATGGAGCCGAGTCTGTGGTGGGTGTTGACCCCATTAGTCTCGGAATCCTTGCATCGCCAGCCGAATACGGAGCAGACATCGCGTGTGGTGAGGCTCAGCCCCTCGGGGTGAGCATGTACGCTGGGGGTGGTGGCTGTGGGTTTATCGCCTCAAGGGATGAGGAGAGATATGTCGCTGAGTATCCGTTACGATTACTCAGTATATCGCCTACGATGGTTGAGGGCGAGTATGGGTTCGGTCAAGCCCTCTACAATAGGACCAGCTATATGGCGCGTGAGAACGCCAAGGACTGGGTGGGCACCACCACGGTTCTGTGGGGGATAACCGCAGCCGTTTACATGAGCCTTCTAGGTCCCCAAGGGATGATGGAGCTGGGGGAGACTATACTTGAGAAGAGCCACTACGCGGCTGAGATACTTGATGAGATACAGGGAGCTGTTGTGCCTTACCGTGGTTTCTTCAAAGAGTTCCCAGTGGTTTTCAGCAAACCAGTCAATGAGGTCAACAAACAGCTACTCCGACACGGGATATTTGGGGGATCACCGCTCACGGATTATCCTGAGCTCGGTCAATCAGCGCTTTACTGTGTCACAGAGATGCATAGTCTAGAGATGATAAAGCAACTGGAGAAGGCTCTACGGGAGGTGCTTGCATGAAGATAAGAGAATATCACGCACCACGCTGGAACGAGCCAATAATACATGAACTGAGTAGTCCGGGTGAACGAGGATTCATTCCACCACGATCAGAGCCAGAGATCAAGAAACGAGTCGGACAAGCCTCAAAGCTAGTACCCGAGTCCATGAAACGTAAACAAAAACCTGACCTACCGGAACTAAGTCAAGCACAGGTACTCAGACACTACCTGCGGCTTAGCCAGATGACCCTCGGCATGGAGCTAGACATAGACCTCGGAGTAGGTACATGCACAATGAAGTACAGCCCAAAGATCAACGAGGAATTAGCTGGGATGATAAAGGATATTCACCCATTACAGCCCGAGGAGACTCTCCAGGGAATACTGGAGATCGCCTACGAGTTTGGAAACACTTTCCTCAGGGAGATCAGCGGCATGGATGCATTCACTTTCCAGCCCCCAGGCGGCTCAGCTGGATGCTATAATAATGCATTGATTATGCGGAAATACCATGCCGACAGGGGAGAAGCCCACAGGGATGAGATCATAACCACAATATTCAGCCACCCATGTGATGCAGCCACACCAGCCACAGCAGGTTACAAGGTTATCACGCTCTATCCTGATCCCGAGACAGGGCTGCCTGATACCGAGGCATTGAAGGAGGCTGTTGGCCCCAAGACGGCTGGCTGCTTCATCACCAACCCAGAAGATATAGGGATATTCAACAGGAACATCGATGAATGGACGGGTATAATCCATGACGCGGGTGGGCTCTGCAGCTATGATCAGGCAAACGCCAACGCCATAATGGGTGTAACCCGTGCCCGAGAAGCAGGCTTTGATATGCTCTTCTTTAACCTGCACAAGACCTTCAGCAGCCCCCATGGGAGCAGTGGTCCCGGTTCGGCAGCTGTTGGTGTGGTAAAGGAGCTTGAGGAGTATCTGCCGGTGCCGGTTATAGTGAAGAAAGACGGAGCCTATATGCTGGATTATGATCGCCCCAAGAGCATCGGTAAAGTCCGGGATTTCCTTGGTAACCTACAGGTAGTGCTTAGGAGCTATGCTTGGAGCATGGCTCTGGGGGCCAAGGGTCTCAGGGAGGCCGCCGAGGTAAGCATGATCAACAACCAGTACCTAGTGGAGAAGGTGAAAAAGATCAAGGGAGTAACCTTGACCTATCCTAGTCGTCGCGTTGATCAGGCTCGCTGGAGCCTTGAGCAGATGAAACAGGACACAGGGGTCGGAGTTGGGGATGTGAACCGTCGAGTAATAGATTATGGAGTCCAGAGCTTTTTCACGAGTCACCATCCTTGGCTCATACCAGAGCCATTCACCCCAGAGCCAGCCGAGACCTATAGCAAAGCAGACATAGATTACTGGTGCTCGGTATTGGAGAAGGTTAGCGAGGAAGCCTACACTGACCCTGAGCTTGTGAAGTCTGCGCCACATAATAGCAGCATCCACAAGATAGATTGGGATGGGTTCAATGACCCTGAGCGTTGGGCTATGAGCTGGAGAGCCTACAGGAGGAAGCATAAATGAAGCGACTAGAGGGAAAGACAGCTGTTGTATCTGGTGCTATGCAGGGAATCGGTGCCGGTATCAGCAAGGTTCTCGCAGAGCATGGAGCCAAGGTGGTGCTCACTGATATCAGTGAGAAGGTCAAGGAGACAGCTGAGCGAATAGGGCATGGTGCATCTTGGAGGATCATGGATGTCACCGACCCAGAGCAGGTTGAGCTGGTGTTCAAGGAGATTGGTCCAGTGGATATCCTTGTGAACAATGTGGGCATCTATCCCAGACGTAAGTTGGTGGAGATGGATGAGGAGTTCATGCAACTCATGTTCAATATCAATGTCTTTGGGATGTTCCGGTGCAGCAAGGCAGTTCTACCCGGCATGATGGAGCGCCGATACGGTAAGATCATCAACATGAGCAGCGTCACAGGTCCCATGGTTGGAGCCCCCGGTGGGGGACAGACAGCTTATGGTTCAACCAAGGCAGCTGTGATTGGCTTCACAAAGGCGCTTGCATTGGAGACAGCCCAGTATGGTATCAACGTGAACACCATACTCCCGGGTTATATCCACAGCCCAAGCGCGTTTGGGCTCAGGGGCAGTAGTAGCGACGCTGACGCTGAGAAAGCCATGCGTGAGTTCGGGTACAAGATACCAATGGGTAGGCAGGGCTCACCCACGGATATCGGCAACCTTGTATTGTTCTTGGCTTCTGATGAGTCAAACTATTTGACTGGTAGCGAGATAGTCATCGACGGTGGGAATATTCTGCAGGAAGAGTATCTAGGACCGTACAAACCCAAGTAGGGGGGAGGGGGGTCACCCCATCGCAGCCATTAACAAGCCTCCAACGCGGAAACCAGCCCCAGAAAGGGTTCTTTTTGATCCTGAATAGTGCAAAAAAGGGGTAGAGTAACGGTAAATAAGTAACATGAAACCCGGCGAATAACCAACTTTTTTCACGGAATTAATTCGTTGAGCCGTTTATAGAAATCATACTTGGCTTGGTCAAGGTCAACTTTGTAGGTATTTAGAAAACTGGGTATCAATATGTCAGCCTCTTCACCATAATTATACCGGATAGACCAGATACATGAGACGAGATCAACATAAGGATCAGCCAATCCAGCATAGTCCCAGTCAATAACCCCAGATAGAGCCCCATCCCTCACGATGATATTTGGCAGACAATAATCTCCATGAGTGAAGATAGGGTTCTCGACTGGTCTCCAGTCACCAAGAGAAGAAACATCGATCCCCCTTTCTTCTAGGGATTTAACCCATTTATCAACAGAGTGAATCACAGGGCAATTGGCTGCGTCTAGGCTGTGTATTTTTTTGAGAGTCGTGGCGAGTATCTTTACGGCGGTTTCTCTCTCAGTTGGCTCTACTTGGTATGTTGGTGTCCCAGTGATCTCGGTAGTTAAGAGATACTCTATGGAGTTTTCCAGTGTATAATAGATTGGCTCTGGTGTGGGTACTCGTTGGTTGATCCATTTGAGCATCGTATACTCAGTTTCTAATTGTCGTGATTCTCCGTAGCGGATTTTCAGATACAGTCTAGGCTTTGACGAGTGGCTCAATACATGTATCTCTGCTTCTGTCTCATCATAGGGGTGACGAGAAGAAGAATAGCCTAGTAGCTTCTCATCTAGCTCTTCAGGCAACCTTGTAGAGGGTTCTCCGCCCATACCCAGTATGAACCTTATAGTAGCCCTTCAATTCTTCGTCCAACTCAGAATCACCAGTATCCACACGCAACGGATGACCACCAAGAGACGCCAGCTTATCCGGCGTAGCCACGATGACGATGTTCTCTCGTCCAACCATACGGATGACGCTAGGGCTTATCTGCTGGTTTCCACGCCCAAAAACGAAACCCTGTCCACCGATCACAGTCACAATGAGTCTAGTGTCTTTTCCTTTGATGGCTTCTAGGAGCTGTTTCTCGTTAACATCATGCTTAACCAGCTTTCCGTCTTTTACTATATCAACGCCCAGAAGGGTTTTCTCGACTCCAAGGATATCCGCTATAGGTTTCACTGTGGTCCCGGGTCCGAGAATATAAACTAGGTCTGGGTTCATCTCGTCTGTTATCTCGTTGGCTATCCCTATGACGCTGGATTCGTCGTTGGCTCTACTGGATTCCTTGCCGCCTTGAATTACTTCCTCAGAGTATAGGGTCTTCATGTACCCATAGAGTTGAGCCTGCAGCATATTCTGCCTGAAAGCTTCCTCATCGATGTCCATGACCTCCTCAAGCCGGAAAACCAAGATCGCCCCAGTGATGTAACTATGCAGTAGTTCACCAGCGCTTCGCGGATCAACAGCGTAGACGCCTGAGTGAATCTTGACACCAGTGGGTATCCCAAGCACAGGCAGCTTATCACCAATAACAGAATAAATGTCTCGCGCTGTCCCATCCCCACCAGCAAACACCAACAAGTCCAGTCCTTTCTCAAGCATATCTGCTGCTGCTCTCTTGGTATCCTCGGCAGAAGTATCGTTTTCAAGCATACCAATAACCACTGGCTCTATTCCTGCCTCGCGTGCTTCCTCCTCACCCATCTCGCCCGGATAAGTGTATAGCTCGAATTCTAATCCTGATAGTTGTTTGAGGGCTTCCACTGTCCTGCTGGCTGACATGGGAACCGCCCCCAGTTCCATTGCCTTCTTTCTGATCTCGGCTCCATCGCTACCCTTGAGCCCTACCCTGCCCCCGATCCCCGCATAGGGGTTGACGATTAACCCAATCCGTTTCAAAGCTATTCCTCGTATCCAACAAACCGTAGTATGGTCAGTGCCAGCGTCTTAACCATGGTCTCCAGTTGATCAATAGGCACATACTCGTTAGCCCCATGGGCTACCCTTACATCGCCGGGTCCAAAGACTGTTGTCGGCGTCTCTGCGACATTGATGAGATGCCTAACATCAGATGCATAAGTCATTCCCTCGTGAACCGCTGGTTTCCCTGTTACATCTTGATATGCGTTACCAATTTCCTGTACTATGGGGTGGTCTACTGGGATCATGGATGATGCGAAGCTGTATCCAACCCACTCAACACTGGGTCTGTGCTCCTTGAGCCATGGATCATGGTCAGCGATCTCCTCTATCTTAGCCTCAAGCTCATTACGGGCTGATTGCTCGGACTCATCAATTGCTACCCCTATCCTGCCCTCGAACTCGACGCCCTCTGCTACTGTGCCTGGCCATTCCCCGCCCTTAACAGTGCCAATGCTGATAGCATAGGGTGCTTTGTAGCGGTTGTAGAGAGGGTCTGTGAATTGTTTGTTTCGCTCCTGTTCAAGCTCCATCAAGCCATTGTAGACCAGTATGAACTTCTCGATGGCGCTAATGCCCTCATCCTTTACACAAGCATGAACTGATCTTCCGGGTACAGTGATCTTGAAGCTCATGGCTCCAGCGATCTCAGGGGCAACCTTGGTCTCACTGGGCTCCATAACTATACCAGCATCACCCTTGTAGCCTCTCAGGCAAGTGGCTAGGGCTCCGCAGCCACCGTCTTCCTCACCGATAACGCTCTCAAAAATAACCTTGCCTTTGAGCTTGACCGTATCCGTAACCGCCTTCAACGCGTAAAGCGCCCCCACTAGACCTGCTTTCATGTCTGTGGCTCCACGCCCATAGAGCCGGCCTTCCTTGATTGTGGCCTTGAGTGGGATCGTGTCCCAGTTCTCTATGTCACCGGGTGCAACGGTATCGATGTGCCCACATAGTATGAGCTTCTTACCAGCATCACCTCCAACAGTGCCTACTACGCCGAGCCCTTCTTTTCGCTCATAGCTCATGCTAAAATCTGGGTGTTTTCTGAGGGTGTCAAAATCTATCTCCCACTTATCCACATCAAGCCCAAGTTCTGCAAGCTTTGCCGCCATGATTTCCTGTGCCTTGGACTCATGACCACCGTAGCTTGGGGTTGCGATTAATTCCTCGATGAATCCATACATTGCCTTATAGTCGATTGCCTCTAGGACGCGTTTCTCCGCAGAGTTCATGGAATAGTTGAAGCCATCTAGTGTTTTATGGTCTTCGATATTATGGCTACGGGAAAACATTAAGACCGATAAGAGCAACACCTTCTGGATAGTCTTGAAGGCGGTAATGAAGACCAAGCCCGCATCTGGAGTAGAGGTAATGGATATACCCAGACCAAAACCAGCCTCCGATGAGGTTCTCATAAAGATAAAATCAGCTGCGATTTGCGGAAGCGACCTAGGCATCTACCATTACACGCCTGCTTATAGCAAGATGAAGCTGCCCGTGGTGATGGGGCATGAGTTCGCGGGTGAGATCGTTGAGATCGGTTCAAGTGTAGAGGGCTTTGATCGGGGGGACCGGGTGTTATCTGAGTCGGTCAAGGCTTGTGGAGTCTGCGGTTTCTGTAAGACAGGGATGAGCAACCTATGCGATGAGTCAACCCTGTTTGGTATTCACACGGATGGTGGATTCGCTGAGTATGTCACGGTTCCTTACAAGCTTCTTCACAGGATTCCAGAGAACATGAGCTATGATCAAGCAGCCTTGGTGGAACCCCTGAGCAACACGGTTCACTTTGTAAACGATATCACCCAGTTCAAGGCTGGTGACTATGTGGTGGTTCAGGGATGCGGACCCATCGGGTTGTTTAGCGCCCAGTTGTTCAAGCTGGGAGGCGCGAGGGTTCTTGTGATCGGGCTCAATGTTGATGGTTTGAGGTTTGAGATCGCCGAGAAACTGGGACTGGATACGTTGAATATTGAGAAGGAGAGCCTTGAGGAAAGGGTTATGAGAGACACTGGTAGCAGGGGTGCTGATATCGCGTTTGTGGCTGTTGGTGCCTCTCCTGCCGTGAAGCAGGCAACAAGGATCATCAAGAAACGGGGCACAATTACAGTCGTCGGGATATTCGGACAAGATGTTCCCATAGACATGACTTGGCTCGTGCGAAGAGAACTAAAAATCCATGGAGCCTATGATGCACAGCCAAAGAACTTCCCCCAGAGCATAGAGTACATCGCAACGGGAAAGATAGACGTAGACAGCGTACTAACCCACCATTTCAGTTTGGATGAAGCAGAGGAAGCATTCAGGGTAGCCATAGATAAAACAGGGGGCAAAGTGGTATTCAATCCAAACTAGCCCAGAACTGGGCAGGCTTCATACGAAGGCTGCCGAGCCTATACTTTGGCTTATTCTTGTTTGCAGTGGGAGCCGTGATGATCCTTTACGCTGATCTGGGTATGAGCAGCTGGGGGGTCTTCCAGGTTGGGATCATGAACTTCTTGGGGTTGACCTTTGGTCAGGCATCCCAGCTCGTCGGTCTGGGGGTATTGATCTTTGGCTGGATACTCGGGTTTCCCCCGGGTTTCGGCACAGTGATGAACATGTACTTCATCGGCTACTTCATCGACAGGATAATCGAATGGGGGATCATACCTCAATACACTAACCCAGCACTACAATTCGCATTACTATTCGGGGGGATGGCAACGCTTGGTGTTGCAAGCCTCTTATACCTGAGCCCCAAACTGGGGGCTGGGCCAAGAGACGGGCTGATGATTGGACTGGTACAGAAACTAAACCGCCCAGTTGGACAGGTACGAGGCGGCATAGAGGTAACAGTAACTATTTTGGGCTACCTGATGGGCGGTCCAATTGGGGTTGGAACCATCATCACAGCTTTTACCACAGGCTACTTTGTACAATTGGCGTTCAAGCTAGGCAACTATGACAGGAACGCCAAACACATGAACCTCTACGAACTAGCCAAATCCCTAACTGGTTACCAAGGGTAATGTTAAAGCCATAACAGAACCCCTTTTACAGGATTATTATGCCGAAGATCGAGGGCTTGAAGTGGAGTATCCGGGAGGCAACTGAGGATGATATCCCGGTCATAATGGACCTGTGTTACCAGCTTAGCGTATACGAGAAACTGGAGTTCAAGGGAACCGAGGAAAGATACAGAAAATATGGATTCAGCGAGGACAAGATATGGGACTGCCTACTAGTGGAAAACATTGGAGATATCGGTCCAGAGTACCTTGCTGTAGCCCTATACTATTACACCTTCAGTACTTTCGAGGCAAAACCCACCCTATGGCTTGAGGACATATTCGTACCAGAAGAGTACAGGGGCAACGGGATAGGCACTATGCTGTTGAAGAGGTTATGTCAGATAGCGGTGGAGAAAGACTGTGGGAGGGTCGAGTGGACAGTGATCGACTGGAATGAGCCCAGCAGGCAGTTCTACTTCAGCCTAGGAGCAAAAGCCATGGATGAGTGGACAACATTCAGGATGATGCCGGAGGCATACAAGAAGCTAGCCG
>CAZZFH010000029.1:0-12477 GCA_964653295.1 uncultured Candidatus Bathyarchaeia archaeon
TATAGTATTGTTCTCTTGACTGGGGCACCTTCTCGGTTCTGCAGGCTCCTGAGCTTGGTGATGAGCTTCTCAAGATCTGTAACCATGATTCTTGTGTTTTCCTCTGGCTTCGGCGCGTTTTCCACGGTGTACTCTTTAAATGTCTGCTGTGGACCTGATGCTTCAAACTGTGTGCTCTCAAGCTTGATGAGGCGGGCTTTTCCTGTTCTCCGTCGCGTGTATGTAAACCCTAGTTTTCTGAGATCTGGGCTGAGCCTGTTGAGCTCCCTGGTAAGATAGTTCGCCGCGTTAGGGAATTTTCTCTGCTTGGCGCTGATCTGATGATCCTTGGCTGTTTTGATAAACTCGTCATAGAGCTGCTGAGGCTCTCCTTCCCATGTTTCATGGCTACGATCACCCATAAACAGCTTCAAGATATCACCTACCAGGCTAGCGCCAACAGCATCCATACTCCCAAAACCCCGGTTCTCACTGTAGGCCTCTAGGAAATTCTCTGGGTCATAGCCTAGGGCGCTGGCTGCAGCGTATCCCCATATGGTGAAGTCACCCATTCTGGGGAGTTCTTCAAGGTTCACCGTTGGCTGTATTTGAAGAGTCTTGACCAGCGCATCAAGTAGAGCCCCTAACAGGTAGGGGCGCCTTTCTTCTAGCCTTGCTAGCAGTTCTTTTCTCGGCATCCGGTCTTTTTCCTCTATGTAAGTGGCTTCAAGGTTCACTGATCTGCTGAGGAGATCTCCCTGCTCAGCTGGTATGTTGATACCGTTGAGCCCTACGGCACGTATGAACCACCTGATGAATGTGTCATTGTTTGTCCATAGTCGTCTCTGATTCCACCCTGCCCCGGTGACTGCCCTGCAGAGCATATCGCTTACATCAAGGGTGAGGTAGCTGATGTTATCAAAGAAGGCGCAATAGTGATCGTCTAGGTTTTTTATTAGCTCTTTTTCGTCTTTCTTGTTGAGGGCTAGCAGTGGGGTTATGCTGGGGTCTATGAGGGTTCTGATGATCTCCAGGATGAAGCTTTTTCCGCTTCCATGGGGTCCGAATACGTTGAGTATGGGTTTCTCGATCTCTGGGTTCATGTAGCAGATGATGGCGGTTGCGTAGAGTATCCTGCTGAAGCTGTCTTTGATGTTTGCGAATTTGAAGAGCTCTGTGGTTTTGCCTCCAGCTTTGGGTATTGGTAGCGGTTTCTGGTGAGCATGGCGCTTGAAGAGCGGCTTCTGAGGCTGGGTTACATGCCACCCATCTTCATTAACATGTATAGCCTGCCACGCAGAATCAGCTAAATCGATGTAGATGCCGCCCGCCCCGTCTGGGGCCATCCTGTTGTAGAGAGGGATTACTTCGCCTGTGTATGTTTTAGCCTTAAAGACACGCTGCACGTTCTTGATGTTCTCACCGTTTGGTACCGTGTGCTCCTCATTCCACATTAGCAAAGTGAGCCACTCTTCAACTCTGCTACTGTCGATGGGGTGGTTCTCTAGCACACCATCCACCTCAAAGAACATGTAACTCTCCTTTCGCTCATCCCTGTAGAATTGCTTGATGTAATCATGTGATAGCTCAATGAGCTTCTGTGACTGGTTTTTACTCTCGTCGATGGGTTGCCCAAAATTTTCCTCAACTGTGAAGCTGTCGGCCTTCTTGTATGCTAATCCTTCGAGAACGTCAATGGCCTTGCTTACACTGCTGTCTCCGGCTGTTTTTTGTTCAGTTTCCCAGAGTAGGGTTGAAAGCCACGACCTCACCTCTTTGGAGCGAATCTTCACTGGATCCTCCGTTTTCGGGAGCCGCACATATATGCGATCAAATTGGTCCTTGAGCCACTCAGCCTTGGAGGCGAGGGCATACTCCACGATTTTCGTGGCGTAACTCTTACCCAAGGAAAACGCCTCCTAGATCATTGTGGAAGTGACAAAGTAAGAATATAGAAAGTACCGTCACTATCGTCATATCGTCATATAGAACTGGGTTTTGTGACGGTAGTGACGCTGTGACGGTATGTTTCCTATTCTTATTGTTTGACTTCCAGAACAATGTCATTCTCAAAATGATCCCTCCGCTATCTGTTTTTTAGCAAAGTCGATTCTAGGCTCTTTGAGATCTCGTTTACGTCTGAGAAATACGGGTTCACCGCAGTTAGGGCAGCGTACCTTGTAGCTTCTCTTCAACAGCCAGCTCACTACTCTGAAGCGGAAATCCCAGTCATAGCCACACTCATCACATTTGACTCTCATGTTAGAACTTCCTCCCATGGGTCTGGTCTGGGTGATGCTGTGTATAGTGGGCCCTGATGATTGAAGCCCTTGCGAACTCGTTGAGGCCCGGGTCTATCTCGATGCTGCAGCCACAGCGCAGAGTAACCTGTGCGTCATTTTGGTTCATGGTCTCCTGAGCTTCCTCGAAGTAGCTGAGGCTCAACTCCAGCGCCTCCAAGGCTTTTTTACTAGCTCTAGCTCATCATCCTTGTTTACTTTGAGTTCATAGGTCTGGTGACCCCACCTGAATCTGAATAGGATTAATCCCCAATGTCTCTCAATTTTGAAGAGCTCTTGAAAGTCTTTATTGTCTTTGGGTGGAATGAGCATGTCTTCATTGTTAAAAGGAGGCAGCCATGGGGATCTAATCCTGAGGTTAGCTGGAATGCGTTTCGTCATTCCCCTAACTCCTCCAGCTTTGATATGATCTCAAGCCTGCCATGTGGTTTCAGCAGCCAAGTTAGCGCTTTGAGGCTGAGGTGGCTGTTTTTCTTGAGCCGTAATAGGTCTTCTTCAGGCCATTTCAGGGGTTTGCACTGGGTTTCCCGGTAGCATGCTTTTTTCCCGTAGCGTAGGGTCCTGAAGGGGCACCATAGTTTGTCTGTTCTGGTGCAGCGCTGGGGCTCAGGGAGTGGCTTATCGCTGGGCCTAGGTATCTCCAGCTCGTACATCATATGCTAGCCTCTTGCTTGAGCTGGTTCGCTATCCTGCTATGATTGAGGGTTCTGAACTCTGCCTCTAGGCTCTGCCTTTCTTTTCTGAGGAGTTTCTCCTCGGCTTTGAGTTGCTTGATACGGTCCTTGAGCTCCTTCTCCCTGTCTGTGAGCTCATGGATGCGGCTGAGCACCTCGATTCTATTACTCAAGGATCAGCCTCCAGTATAAAGGGCAGCATGGGGGCGTCTGGGTTGTTTACTCCCTCCATCATGGCCTCGTAAACGGTCTGCTCTCGGCCATCTGGGAGATGCATTACGATGTTGGCGGTGAACTCCTCGATGAGGTCGCTGACGCCTAGCCGGACCATGGCCATCTTGCGTTCAAGGTAGTCATGGAAGAGGCGCCAGCTGGCTGCCTCCTCGTACCGGGGCTCCATGCCCTTCTTGGTGAATTTCCTGTATAGCCTTGGGATCTCGATCTTGAAGTGCACTACCCGTTTAACGTCTGTCTCCTCGGTGGGTAGCACCATCTCGAACGCCAGGTGTTCTGCTCCGTCTTTGGTGACTAGGGCATAGGTTTCTATCTCGACCTCAACGAGCAGGCTTACCACCATGCCCTTGAGCTTCTGCTTATCAAGCCGGGTTCTATACCCTGGGATGGTTTTGAGCTGCTGCTCAGTCATTTCTAATCTCTTAGCCATCACTGAGCCTCCTAGTCGTCCTCTGCCTCGATGGGTTCAATGGGTGGGGAGAGGCTCTCCAGGTGCTTGCTGAGTAGGCCTAGTGCTCCTTTTCTGGTCTCGTTCTCCAGCAGCCATGTGGTTTCATCTGGTGTGAGTTCCTTGGCTAGGTCTCTGAGCTCCTTGATAGGGGAGTTTAACCACTTGGTCTCGTTTTCACTGAGCCCATGGGCGGTGTCCCGGTCAGTCGTCGCATCAGCGGGGGTCTCTGGTGGAAGCAGTGGCTTACCGCAGTTACTGCAGTAATTGGGGTTCGGGCTCTGTTTTCCACAGTGAGGGCATAGAAGAGAGCCGCAGGGCTCGTCCTTAGAGATCTCCTCCTCAGGCTGTTCTGATTGCTCCTGGTTGATGGCTTCCGCATAGTCTCTGCCATGGTCTGGGACGGGGATAGTAGCCTCGTCTGGTTTCTCGATTACCTCCTCATCTTCCCATGGGTCCAAGTCTGTATCCCATGTTTTTTCGAAGAAACGCTTTATGGTCAGCTTTTTCTCTTGTAGCTCATCTTCAGGTATGGCTGTGTTGTATGGTGAGACCATGGTCAAGCCCTTATACTGCTCATCGCTGATCAGCAGGTCAAATTCTTCATCATCTACCCTGTAGACCAGGTGCCCCTGATAGAACAGTGGATTAAATTGCAGCTTGACTTCTTGCCCTTCACCATTCATACCAGCCAGAACGACCCGTTCTACTGATACAAGGTCCTGCAGCTTACCCAACAACCAGAACTTAATGCTTTCTCTGAGTTCTTCAGGTGAAGCTTCTGTAGTGGTGAACCGTAGGATCCTCGGTGTCTCTTCTTGTGGTATAGATGGTGTTTGTGGTATTGGTGGTATGCCTAGTGCTTGATTGATCTCCTCATCAACCGATCGGGCGGCCCTTTCTTCTGCATCGGCTTCTAGCTCCTTCCATCCATCTCCAGGTTCCTCAGCCTCTTCAGGCTCTATGTAGGGTATCGGTGTCTCTGGCTCTATTTCTGGGTGTTCTGCCAGGTATTTTTCCAGGATGTTTGTAGCTGATTGTCTGAGTAGGCTGAATTCTTTGCAGAGGTAGTCTATGATCTCCTCAGTGTTAGGGTCTTCCATCTGCTCGATCAGCTCATCTATGGTCTCGGTGTATACTTCTAGGGCGGTTTTGAGTCCGTGGTCTGGATGGTCCTTGAGGTATTCTTCTACTATCTTGTTGCTGTCACTCTCTGAGTAAATGCTATCATAGTAGAAGGTCTTTCTCAGTTCTTCTATAGAGGGTGGACGGCTGTGCATCTCGGTGAAGTCTTGTAGGTTTTCCTCGACGAGCTCATAGTCCTCTTGTTTTTG
The DNA here is from genome assembly GCA_964653295.1 of uncultured Candidatus Bathyarchaeia archaeon. GTDB lineage: Archaea > Thermoproteota > Bathyarchaeia > TCS64 > TCS64 > RBG-16-57-9. The sequence continues at coordinate 4,970 of CAZZFH010000029.1, forward strand.
TTGCTCTAGGCGTTCCTGTTCCTGCTGGGCTTCGTATTCCTCTTCTTCTTGGTCTGTAAGCCGGTATCTCCAAGGGTGAGCGTTCATGCAGATGAACAGCTCCTCCTCGTCGCCCATGAATCGTACTGGTGGTTTCCCGCATACTGGGCAGTCTGGCCTTACAGCGTTCATATGAGCATCTACAAAGCGCTTCTGCTTCTCCAGCCTCTCCTTGAGCTCCTTCACAGACTGCTCCAACTGACGTGTCGATATCGGGGCTCCCTCGATGATGGAGTCAAGAAGCGCACCAAGCAGCTCCTCCTGCATCTTTTTAGGGAGTGTAGATAGGGCTCTATAGTGCCTCATGGAAGGTTTGCGCGCGCAAACTTCTTCAATGAGCTCCAGCAGCTCCTCTTCATCGTCATTGTAGCTCTTTACCCTGATCCTTTCCTCGATCACCTTAGGGAAATTAGTGAGAGCTTCAGTTACTGCAGGGCTTAGTTGCAACAAATATAGCCTATCTGTGAGGTATGCCTTGCTGCTGAGGTTGAGTTTCTCGACAACCTCATCCTGAGTTAAGTCCTGATCCAGATAATGCTGGAATAGCTGGGCTTCACGCAGCGGGTTGTTATCTCCCCTGGTGCTCTGCATCCTGTAGAACCGGGTGAGTGCCTCATCCTCGGTAAGCTCCAAGATCTGTGCGTCGATCTCCTTCCATCCAAGGCTTTTGGCTGCATTTACTCTGTGTTCACCATCACAGATAACCATGAACCCTTCCCACGCCTCGGGTGTAGTGTATGGCTTGTGCTCGGGGTCTGTGTTATCGACTTCACCAGGGTAGAACACCGGATATGGGCTTACTGTGATTGGTTCACGTTGGCCATGCTCCTGCATGTCCTTGACCAGTTGTGTGTATTTGTCTCCTCTGACCTCGTTAGGGTTCCACTGGTTAGGCTCGATCTGATCTAGCTGCAGCTTCATTGGTTGTGCAGCACCTCCGCGAAGCCCTTCTTTGGGTCAAGGTCCCAGAGCTCAACAAAGCCCCGCTCAACACCTAGAAGCCACTGATCTTGGCCATCCTCAACAGCCATCGTTATCAAATAGTCCCAAACATCAACGGGTCTAGGAGTCCACTTGTTATGGAGCCAGATCCAAACAAGAACGATCATTCCAAGTGTGACGCCTACGGCTTGGTTTAATCTCGCTGGGCCTTTCCACAGCAGCACAAGAGACAATGTGACGAATCCGCCTGCTGCTGCGTTGATCTTTTTCCTGTCTCTCAGCAGCCCCAGATGAGGCCTCCTATACGTGGGGCTCATTTGGCTACCTCCTCGTTGTGCTGTTTGGGTTCGAAGAAGGCTTTGAGTTTCTCATAGTTGTCCTTGCGCTGTTTGGCTGCTCTGTAGGCCTTCTTGACAAAGAAGCCTGCTGGGATCGCTATGGCGAGTCCGCCGATGATCTCAACCACTATGAATAGTGGCCCTGGTATGGTGAGGATCGGGGTCATTGCTGGGCCTCCTTGAGTTTGAGCTTGGTGGCTGTTTCTCTGATGAGTTGCCATAGCTCTGATTCTGTGGGTGTTTTTTCATTCCCCTTAAAAGCGGGGAGGGGTTCTATTTTTTGGAGTTCGGGGGATGATACCTGTGCTTTCGGCAACTAGGCAGCCTCCGGCTCCACTGTTTCTAATGGGCTGGTCTCCGGGTGAAGCAGCTTATCCAGCGCGACTTCAACAACTGCGCTAAAGTTGCTTGCCCCGGGGAACTTGCCCTTTCCTGCAGCGTCCAATGCCTCCTCCTTCAGAGACTTCAAGACGCTGATGCTTGTTACTACTCTAGACATTCTATATCTCACTTTTTCGATTTTCGAGTAATAATAATGGAGTTGCATATTGTATATATAGTTTACTAATAATCGATAATCGATTAACAGGAGAATCCTTTATTCGATCCTCAAACTTCAATAAACGAGATGAATCCATTAAGTGCGTTAGAAAAAGCTGCAGCTCTCCAAATTTTAGATTTTATATATGAAGCGGGTGAGGCAACCAGATCAGACGTTGAAGCTGGAGTTCAAGGAAGTTCGGGTACAATTGGTTCAACTCTTGTGGTTTTAGGGGAAATGGGGTTATTGGAAGAGAGAAGAGGAGTCCGTTATCAGAAAAGATACATAAGCCTCTCACCGTTAGGGAAAAAAATAGCAAACCACATCCATGAGATAAAAATCACTATCAATGCAGAATCCTGAAAGAAGAAGCGGGCGCGCGCCCGCTTTCCATGAGTCTTAATTTCATCGAATATCGTTTTTCAATAATTGTTTTATACCCGCGATGCCTCAGAGCTAATTGATGGTTAATAAAAAATCAATAATTCTTATTGGTCTAGGCGTTCTGCTTGGTACGATGAGTTTTCCATTTTTGTGTGGGATTCCAGTTGAGTTTAACTGGGACTACGAACCAATACCGGGAGAATCATACACAGTAAATTCAGTTCCTCAAATAACCTCAGCTGAGCAGGAAATCTGGCTAATTATTCTAGTTTCAGTATGCTGCATTAAGGTGATAAAGTTCATAGATATACAGAAACAAGAATCCGAATACGGGAACGAATGTGATGATCAATACCGCTAAAGGTAAATTTTCCACGTAAAAAGGGTGAAAAACGCCTTCAATTATCGTGTTTAAAGCCTCTTTGATTATTGTGATTAATAGAATATATTTTATAGAGTAGTGAATTGATTTCGATTTAATATCGTCTTTGGGTTCTGCGCTTTTCATGTAGAGATAATATAAAACTATGAAAACAGAGGTCATAAACGCGCCTCCAGACAAGTGAAGAAACGTTTTTTGACCATCACTCAATAATTCATATGCATCTGTTGGGTAAAACGTCCTCCACCCAGGGTGAACAGGGCGGATTCCATTAATGGGGACATGTAAGACTAGGAGAGCTAAACAATGCCCGATTTCATGAATGAGCCCTACAAATTGATACAGTAGAAAATAATAAAATAGAACAATAACAATGGGAGCCAAAAGCATTAGTTTATCCTTTTTTGAGCACCCCATGCCCCCTTATCATGTTAATTTTTATATAAACTTTATAGTATGCCCCATATGCCCAGCTCATCCTTGATCAGTTGAACCCTGCCCCCGTGATGCATCTCTCTGAACGCATCCAGCACCTGGATGATCCTTCTCTGGGCCTCTTCACGCGACTCTGAGGCCTCCACTATCTCTAAACAAACCAGCAGCCCATCTTCAAAGGTTGCATTCACCATCTCACTCACAGAGAAAACAGCTCCTCAGGTCCATTATTAAGCCTAATCAGCAGCATTGTAGCGCTGGTTAGTGAAAATGGTAGTTGAAAGAAAATCAATATATTCTATTTTGTTACCCGATAGAATCTATTCTCTATTCGAGATACTGTTCAATCTTTTGTCATGGAACACAGAAAAGGAAACTATGGTTTAAAATAGTCTATGAAATTGGGTAACGAAGATTGTTTAGGGTGAGAGAGAAGTGCACGTATTAGACTTCCATTATGATAGCGTAATAGCATTCTTTTACCTCTAATGTAATCACTCATCGTTAACTCGGTTAAGAAGTGGTCTGACTGAATTTCGAATTCGTTATTCAAGCTTACTGCATTGGCTGGAACATAATTTCTCTTTTCAAGATAATTCGGATCGTTAGTTTTTACATAGTAATAGCTGTTTATGTCTAGTAATCTGGATTTATAATTAGGTGGAGCAGGGTCAATCTCTATTGGTTCTTGATTAGGTTCAGGATTCGGGTTAGGTTCTCGTGGAAATGACGGCGGCTCCCGATTTACTCCGATTAAATTTGCACCTGCGAGTGAGGAAAGCACATCTGAAGCTTCGCTATGATTATCTTTTGCGTTCATCCTTATTTCACGCTTAAGGTTTGTGAAGTAAAATATTGTTTTATCAAAGTAACCTGAATCTCTTATGATATTAATGATGTGTCTCATTTCACCAATACGAGAATCTGTAAGACCTTTCGAATCAAAGTCTATCCAATAGTAATAATATTCTTTTTTTAGATAGTTTTCAACTAGTTCTCTATTATCTCCTAGTTTCATCCTGAACGAAATAGGGACAAATATTGGTTTACTGTTTTTTTTATTCAAATATTCGTATGAAGTGTCAACGAATTTGATATAGTCTTCTTTACTAATTATCGGTATAATCTCTCGTATTTTCTTTTCATCAGGTGTTTTTTTGGTTATTGTTTTTTCTGTTCTTATATTAGGCACTGTTAAGATAAGGTCTGAAAATGCGTAGTATCGGTCAAGAAAACTGCGCATCTCATTAGCATATCTGCCATTAACAGAGGGATTGAAGCTAAAGGTATAATTCGCTACACTTGGAATGTTTGCCCATGATTTTTTAAAGAAATGTTGTCTTATTTGTGAATCGTTATATTTGTAATCCAAGTTTGAAAGAGTATCGAAAGATCGTATAATTTTTGTTCCTTCTCGGAATCTAAAATTACTCTTAATCAGGTTAAATGTGTCTCTTGATAAGTTTTTGGCATCTATGCTCTTTTCGGGGCGTTCAAAATTGGTGGTTCCTAATTTAAATCGTTTAATACAATAACCAGTATTTTTATCTTCAATTACTTCACGGATATAAATTTCCGATCCCAAATTCCCCATCTATCAAACTTCTTACTTTACTTATAACTTCTTGTGATACTCTAAAATTAGAATGCTCAATATCCGATAGAATTTGGAGCGAATGGGCTTTTTCAAGTATATGTGTTTCGTAATAGCATTTACCAACGAATCCAACAGTACCTGTCATCAAAGGCAACATGTGATTAAGATTTCTTTCAACAAATTCCCTTGGTGCATCATCATCGAGAATCAATATATGCAATCGGTTTAGACCGTGCAATAATACAGCCAGAGCAACTATCTCACCCTCGCCTTTCTCGATTTCGTACTTACTAAAGAAGGGTCTTAGTATTTCTGAAAAATTCATATCTGTTACAACTACTATGTGTTCATTATTTCGAATAGAATCATAATTAGTACAGTTACATATTTCCCAGTGAACCTTTTGCCCCATAGCAAACTCAAATTCCCGCAACAAGATATGCAATAGTTCTGGGTTCTGAATGTCGTGTAAAAAGCAAATGTAAAAGCTACTATCTGCTACTACAAAGTCACCTGTATCAGGAATCATTCTCTAACAATTCCTCATATCTGTTTTTAGTAATCAATCCCTTTCGACGTAAATTATTGATAATTTTCTCTCTTCGGTCTTTGTTATTAACTAGATTATCGTAAACATTTGAATATTCGATATAATCAGGATAGGTGTCATATATGATGAATAATAATTCTTCCTTAGTTAGTTTATCATAAATAGACCTTATCATTCTAAGTGAATTCAACAGGATGGTAAAATACCTATCATCTTTGGTCTGTTCTACTAGATCAAGGAATATTTTTCGACCATTAGGTCGTAGAAAGATGCTGTCACGGGAGGTAATATTATAAGCTCTATCATAGTATCTTGGGTCTCTTACAGATTCTTGTAATGGTTGGGAGTAGGGTCCTTCATAGTGTTTTTCAAAATGAAATAGTTCCTGGATTTTTGGTTGCATTTTTGATAGTATAAACATCTCTTTTTGCACGTGTCTAATGGTTGGTATTGGCTTTTCAGTTGCTCCTAATAATAGAATTACGTACTGCTCTCGTATCTCACTTAATTCACTCATTATTGGATGCACTCTCCCGTTTTATTTCATCACGAATGAGCATAGTTATTCCGTGACTTATATTACCGTAATCATGTGATTGCACCTTTTTTTCAAGCCATTCTAGGTACTCAACTGGTAAGGTAAGGGTTATTGATTTTTTTTCCATCTTTCTCCACAATCACACGGTTTTGTAATTAATTCTTGTATAGTTATTAGATTACACTGATTTATAATAGTTTATGTCATATCTGGCCTCTCTGTTTTACCCGTTCAAGCAGCTCCGCGAAGTCTCTTCTGAAATCATCATACTGCATAAGCTCCTGAAGAGGCTTAACAGCCTCCTCAACAACACGCAGCCGATCCATCTCAGCCTCATGCTGCTCAATAGATATCTTCGTCGGGTCCTCTGTGATAATATTCAACCAGGGCAAAGCCTTCCTGTACTCACGCTTAGCATAATCCACATCCCTGAATATCTTATCATACTGGTTAGGATCCAGCTGCCCAACATGACCAAGCATAAACTCAGCGATATCCTTGTTAGCAGGTGAACGAGTCCACTGAGTACGAGCAAGATCCCGCACCTCATGAAGACCCTTCCCATATCTGGTACCACCACCAGCATCTAACGGCTGCTCAATGAACCCCAGCTGCTTCAGCTTCCTACCCCAATACATGCGCACCGTCTCATAACTGATATTCGTATCAGCCTTGGTCTTGAAAACATACACATCACCAGGCTTACGGTAATCCCTGAGATAGATCTTCAGCAACTCAAGAGCATCCCCACCAATCAGATTATAGAAGGGAATCCCGGCATACTGCTTACGCCCATCCTGCTTAGCCACAACCACAGACTCACCGCTATCCAGCTGCTCCATAAGACCCTGATACCCTGTACGGCTCCAGTGGCCAACCTCACCCCACCCCATAAACCCAGCGTACAAGCAGCTGAAAACAGCCCTGTAGAGAGGGCTAGATGCTAAAACGATCTCCTGCAGCTCACGAAGCGACAATACGCCCGGAGTAGATGGCTTCCCTCCCTTAACATTGTAGACATCCTCAGGTAGGCTAGCTCGATTATACCGGAAAAAAGACTTGAGAGCAGCATCCCTGCGATTAATGGTGTTAGTAGTCACCCCAGCCTTGACACTATGAAGATGCTCAAGAATCAGATCCACGAGCTGGTAATCCCGGTGCTTCTTCTGAAAAGCAACCAGCATATCAGGGGTAAAATCCTTAAACTCAGAATCACCGTCTCGAAGCCAGTTCTCAAACCATCTGTATTCATCACAATAAGTATTCGGGGTATCACCAGTAAAATTACGGACCCAGTGACTAATCGACCCATACTTTAACAAATACTCATTACGATCCTTAACCTCAACCATAAAATAACACGCCACCCAACAAATAACCCACGTATCATATAGGTGTTACCAAGGGGTGAAACCAGTGATAATTACGATAAATATTACGATTCCAGTGATTCGTAATATCAATAAATAAGAAGCAACATCATGGTACATAGAACCCATCAACTGGAAGAATGAAATATGTCAGGAAAAGTATCAAGGATAAGCATCTCCATAGACCCAGAGCTCCTAGACGAATTTGATGAGACCATACAAAGGATAGGATACAACCGGTCTACAGCTGTCCAGCTCGCCATGAGGGATTTCCTTACAGAGCACAAGTGGAAAGACCTTGAGGGAACCTTGGCAGGAGTCATCACAATGATGTATGACCATCACACTGGTGGAGTGATGGAGATGCTCACCCACCTGCAGCATGATTATAC
>CAZZFH010000030.1:0-12440 GCA_964653295.1 uncultured Candidatus Bathyarchaeia archaeon
TCATGGCGCAGTACAGCGCTGCACGTATGCAATCTATTAACAGATTGAAGACACTTAGTGACGCTTATCTGCCAATGATCAGCATTACGTTGTTTATGACTACGACGATGCTCATCAGCAGTATATTCTATGATGCAAAGACAATGATTATTGTAGCTATTTTGGTCGTGATTATCGTTAGCTTCATCTTGTACATTATCTCATGGCTGATATTCCAGTCAGCCAAGCCTGATAACTTGCTTATTCAGGATCAGAAAGAGAAGCCACCTGCGAGAAAACGAGCCGAGTATGCTTCAATAATGGCTATTATCGTAGCGGCTGGTATTTTGACTATCCCGCTTGAGAACAATTTCATGCATTTCATACTGATAGGGATAGTGTTTTTCATGGCAGGATTGATTGGACGACAGTATACTGGTAAGGTCAAAGCCATGGAGCAGGATTATCCCACTTTCTTCAGGTATATGGCCTCGAACCTTTCTGCTAATATTCCTCTTCTTCAGGTTATGGATAGCGCGGTTGAGACTGATTTTGGTAGTCTGAATGATGTCATTAAAAGCCTGAATAACAAGCTCAGGATGAGGATCGAACCAAGGGTAGCCTGGTGGAGCTTCGAGACCGAGATAGATAGCCTGCTCATCAGACGCATCAACACTATCATGACGGACACCATCTATACGGGAGGAGACCTCGGAAAAGCCTACAAGCACATCGAGGATTATTACCACATGTACACCACTATCCGGACTCAAAGATATACCGCAGTAGGATACCATGTGGGTTTAGCTGTTCCAATCTATGTTGTAGCAGCAGCATTGTTCTCTGTTATAGACGGTTTCTTCGACTCCTTGGTTGGATTTATTGGTGAGATGGCTACTATGCTTGATTTCTTCAGCGTACCGGATGTTGCTTTCATGAGATTATTCTTCGTATTCGCACTGGGATTATTCTCACTTAACAATGTCTTCAGCATATACAACATGGAAGGCGACAGCCGATTCACAGTGCTCTACTATATGGGTATACAGTTGACCTTTGGAGGTACCATATACCTGATAATAAGCGAGGCCGTAAAGGGATACCTCGCAGGAGTAGCAATGATTTAGGTGAAAAAGATGTCGGAAATATTGAAAAGAAACTTTGAACCGGGGCGGTTACTTCTAGTGGCCGCCCTCTTACTGAGTTTGACCTTGATATCCCAGATTTATGTGATATCTGAGTCGATGGATGTTTCAAATGGGATTCAACTGGGTGGTGTTGAGTTGTCTTTGGCGGCATCTTATGTGTTTTCGGCTATTAGTATGATTATTGTGATCAATGAGTTTTTCCAGATCAAGACCAAAATGAAAGGGTTACTTGAACTAAACCAGCTGATAGATAGAGCACCAGTTGTAGAGCAAGAGCCTATCTTAACTGCGATAATTTCTGATGGTTTGATGCTTTCTCAAGAACCTGAATTTGAGCCTGTGGAAATATCTAAAGAGATCGATGAGGATCAGGCGTTTGAAAACCTCTTAGAGACTGAATTTACTGAAAATAAGCCGGTTGACGGTAAGACCCTAGCCAAGTATAAGACAACAAAAATAAAGCTTGAAGAGGAAACCAGTAAACTTGAGCCAATACTCGAAGAGGGCACGCTTCAAAACATGTTCGATGACCTTGAGGAAGAGTCCGAGATGGATCGCATGTTGGCGGAAAGCGAGGTAATCGCTACTCTGGCAGAGTTGGAGGAGCTTGTCGAGGAGCTAAGGCAGAAAAAAGCGCCTGAAATAGCCCAGTAGTGATATTCCATAATTTCCCTTCATAATCTATCTAAATACATTCGCCTTTCATGAAGTAGCCATGGCACAGTCAGTAGTATCAGAAGGTATAATCCTAGTTGCAGTTGTTATAGCAGCAGCCACGATTAGTCAGGTCTTTCTATCGAGTATCGGTGGGCTGCAGCAGGGCTCTATCGGGATGAGTGAGAAGCTCAGTGATAAGATGGAGACCGAGATAACCATATTGATGGCTGTTAACGCCTCGGATACCACAGCAAAGATATGGATCAAGAACGTGGGAACGACCATCATGCCTGCCGCAGTTATTATGGAAGGCGATGTGTTATTCGGTGAGTACGGTGATTTTGATTATCTTGAGTACAGTGAGTCCGGTGCTGGTTGGAAATTCAGCATTCTGGGTGGATCGGATAATAATTGGCAGAGTAGTGAGACCATCGAGATACTCATAACAAGCGCCTCAGCCTTCAGTACGGGTGACTACTTTTTCTCGTATACTACTCACAACGGGATCAAGGATGATATTATTTTCACTATAGGAGATTAAGATGGGTCAATCCACTGTCGTCGCAACCGCCTTTACGGCGATAATGTTCGTGGCAGGGGTCTCTATTCTTATCATGTCCACGGTTTCTGGGTTCAGTACTCTCTCTGAGGCTTTAACTAGTCAGACAGAGCAACGGGATATTGTTCTTAATGAGAGGATCGAGTTTGGAGACTGGTTATTTGTTGATTCCTCTACCCTGAGAATAAATGCGAGCAACGCGGGAAGCACCTTTATACTCATAAACAGCTTCGACAAGATGGACTTGATAGTCTCATACAATGATGGTGCAAGTGAACAGACTGATTGGATCTCCTATGATCAATCAGAAACATCAACAAGTTACTGGAGTATCAACAGGGTTTTCTTTAGAAATCAACAGCAAGACCTCATAAACCCCATTGGTCTATTGGGTACTGTTCGTGGTGCTTGGGATTCTGAGGAGACGCTGGAGCTAGAGATTCATCTGGATGAGGCTAGTCCGAGCTTTGAGTATCTTACGCTAATAACTCCCGCTGGGGTTCAGGCTCGCTCTTCATTAACGAAGGATTATGATATGGGTACTGCAACAGTCGTGAATGGAACCAGTGTCGTAATTGTATCGCATCTTATTGATCAAGTGCCGGATAATGTTATGTTGACTCCAACCAGCCAGTTGAGCACTGAGTACTGGGTTGACAACGTGGATTCCGATAGCTTTGAGATACATCTATCCAATAGCCAAGCCTCTGATATCACATTCTACTGGCATGTAGAGTAATCATTTATAATCATCAATATATTTCCTCACAAAAACTGATATGTTTTAAATCATAGAACGATGATCTATAACATCGTTCAATATGTTCCGCCCCTCTAATGATATTCAAAAAACAGCGTTTTTTACACTGTTTATCGGGGCTATAGGTGACTGGGTATCAACAAGAATAGGGCTATCTTTAGGTTTGTCCGAGGGGAATCAATTGGCGGCCTTCCTCATGAGCAGAGGCGCTTGGATTCAGTTTGATGTATTTTTTATCTTCTTTTGTTTTGCTGTGCCCCTTCTTGTGAGTAATTTCTCGGATGAGAAGGCTCCCAGATCTCTCTTCTTGTTTCCGTTGATGGCTGGTTTGTTAAAATTACTGGTATCTGTTTGGAATATTTCTCTAATATTGATTTGAAGTAGGTTTACTTCTTTTTCCAGAGGAGGCTGAAAAGAATCCTGTAACTCTCGACCAGGGTCTCGTAGTTGGTCCACATCCCAGTTACACTGTTCTGGTCATTGCCCATCAAGAGTATCATTTCCTTCTTATCATTGATGAAGAAACCCGGTATCTTCTCTTTCTTCATATACGCAAAGTCTCCTTCACCGATCTCCATCTGCTCAAGCACATAGCTGCTGGTTGGGCTGAAGTTAGTCATCAACCTAGTTGTCAGTCCTGTTTTGTCTGCTTTCGCCTGAACATTATCCAAGAAGGGCGTATTGTACAACCAAATCAAGTTATCATCAGAGACGATCATATGGAAATCGCTCTCAGCATTCTCCAACAACTCCGCCAGCCTTACGCTAATATGCTTCTTTCCCTCAAGCACCTGGAAAGTCTCTTTACGAGTATGAACCATATCAGGCTCAGGGAGACTCGCCCAAATCTTAAGCAACTCAGCCTTCCTCTGCTCCATCTGATAGATCCGTTGCCTACGCTCTTCAATTAGATTATTGAGCACAGTCTCAAAAGCCACTGCAAGGAACTTCATAGGGCGCTCCATAACCCTAGTAATTAAGCCCTGCTCTTCCAGCCTTCTTAGAATCTTATATGCCTCTGTCCTATGAACACCAAGCGCCTCTGCGATACTCTGAGCCTTGTGTGCACCAAAACGTGCCAAGTAGAGGTATACCCGAACCTCGTTCTTGTTTAACTTGAATTTACTAAGCGCCTGATCTATGCTCTTTAAAGCATCGATGTGTTCCAGGGTCTCGGATGGTATCCTCGTCCTACTTGTTGATTTAGTGAATATGGGTAATAGATCGAGTTCATCATCCATTAATTCGCTTTTTCTTAGAGTCTTTTTCGATTGTGATTTGTCCAACCTGCATTTTCCTTCAGCCGAGAAAATACCTATCAAAAATATGTATAAAGAATCTGGAGGAAAAAACTAGATTACCAATCCATATTCTACTCTAGCCACTGGGTCTGGCTTTGATTTTCGTGTTTATCTGACTCTTTTCCTGTTTTATTCCTTTGTGTATAGGCTTTTTTCACATTCAAGACGATAAAATCATTCAATAGACCAAGAAAATATTGGATATACCCGATTTTCTTGCACAAGATTTATACTAGATATAATGTTACCCTGATACTTACGGAACAAGTGTAACCCCATGAGATGTCCTTTCTGTGGATCAGAAGAGTTGAGAACATTAGAGACTCGGGACTCACCCAACAATATGAATCGTAGAAGAAAGGAATGTCTCGCCTGCGGGAAACGAATGACCACATATGAGTATATTGAAGAAATCGAGTTGATGATCAAGAAAAAAGACGGACGCCTTGAAAGATTTAACCTCGATAAGATAATCACAGGCCTCCAAAAGGCAAGCGAAAAACGTCCCATAACCCTTGAACAGATAAAAAACATAGCTGAAAAAGTACGTCAAGATATCATCGCAGAGGGAAAAGACGAGGTCTCATCACAAGAGATAGGAGATAAAATTATTGTCTATCTTAAAGAACTGGATTACGTCGCGTATGTTCGCTTCGCATCTGTTTATCGAGACTTCAAGGAACCCAGTGATTTCCAGCGCCTAATGAACGACGAGAGCTGACCCATAATTTATGGATCTGTAATCCGTAAAGCTTTGAATTGAAGTAACGATTTTCTGAATCATGAGTGCAGAGGCTGATCTTCAGGAACATTTTGAACCGGCGCTAGATACTGGTTTATTGGCTTGTCCAAACTGTGGTTTTGAGGTTCCCGATAGCCTTGTGATCTGTTGGAAATGCGGTTATAGGCTCAGGAAATAGGGCTAGGCTCTCCACCAGTTAAACTCTAGATATCTGATCTCTTCATTGATTACTGCCAGTATGAATGATTTTTTCACAGTAGTGGCAAGTCTACCCGCCTTAACTATCTCAGCGGCGCTTAGCTGCTCATCCGAGTCAATGATCTGGACAATATATGGAGCATGATCAATCCCGGGACCGTCCTCGTATACCGCAAAATCGCTACCATATTTAATCCCAGGAGTCACAACATAGCCTCTTTTTCGAAGATCTTCATAGACTCGATATTTTTTATCAAAATCGTTGAAATTGTTTTCTAATATTTTTCTGAGTTTTTTCTCATTGAGATTTTTTTTATTTTTATGTATTTTGATAACTTTCTTTTCAACCAAATATTGTGCTTCTACGGGGTCTAATAGAAGTGGATCCTCAAAGTCTTCTCTTGGTCTTGGATCTCCCAGAGGTTTTCCATAGAAACCATTGTTGTATAATATGCGTGCCTGTTTGATGTCCCAGATTATTAGCCGGTTGTCATCAAGAAGCTCGGCTATGGGTTTCGACAAGGGATCACCCTAGAGGGCGATTATCCTAATTAGGTCTGAGGCGTCTCTTACTGTGTCTACGAGTTCTTCAATCTGATTAACCGTGTCTTTCAGCATTATTATTATGGCGATCCCGGCGCCACTATCAATTATATCCATCTCTACCTTAACGTGGACCATATCCACCTTTCGCTCTATCGCATCTATCTCCTTGGTAAAGCTAATTGATTTCTCACTATTGAATCCGAGACTCATCATCGCCTCTCGTAACTTCAAGAGACTTTCAAATGCGAGATCGGCTACCTCGATTAGTTGTTCTGCTACGCCTTCGGGCAGCCCCCATCCCCTCTTCTCCATCTCAGCCAGTCTTTGACCCACGCTATTGATGTGATCCATGATGTTTCCAAAACTGCTAATTAGTCTAAAGAAGTCCTCTCTGCTAACTAATACTCCACCGATTTCATGGAGTTCTTTTATTAATGTGGCTTTGATGTCGCTGGATTCTTCCATTATTGATTGGATGTCATCGGTGTATCCTGCTGCTATTCCCTCTTTTTTCACCAGGGCATCCATGATAGCTAGAATTTTTCTAAATGCTTCAACGATGAGTCTCGCGTTATCTTGACATAACATGAGAAGGTTACGCATAGTTCGATCTTCAGATTCGACAGGGAATACCATTTGAACACCAGTTAGTTATCTATCTAATAATTCACGTAGCATGTATTAAACTTTAAACATATCAGAATGTATTGGAATCGATCTAATAACTACTGTATATATTAGAAATATTAGAGGTTTTATCGCTTCTTCTTGCTACTGGTCCACCATTCAAGATAATCCTGGTTTCGCTGCCGTTTTTTCTCGTCCTCATCATCTTCCTTTGTATAGAGCTTGTCCAATGCTCTGCTGAGTTGTGCTTCAGTGTATGTGAGACCGCAGCTTTGGCAGCTGTATTGTCGAAGCTTGGGATCCCATTTTAGGGTTCCACCACATTCTGTGCAATAGGGTATTAAACGTCGCCTCCTGTGTTTTTTATATTACCCAAATCGATCACTATGCTGAACCCATCTATACTCCCCGACATTAAAGGGTTACTGGATTTATCTTCAGCGGAAAACATGTGGCATCGCTCAGATATTATTCTGATAGGGTTCCATGAAGAAAATAAAAAATAGAAAAATAGTTATTATGCAAGGTTTTTGGGTGGAGCCGCGATGTACCCCTGCTCCATCAAGAGTTTGACAATGTTCTGTGTCCTACTTATGATGGTGTCTGCCCTCTCGTAGAGTTCATCTCTGCTCATCTTGATTCGCGCTAATCCTTGTTGCTGTGCCTTCAAACCAGTCTCCATCGCTTGTAGAGGATAGATCTCCCATTCATCCATGCTGGGTATAATGTAATCTTTTGAGAGTCCCTTGTCCTCCGCGTATTTCGCCAAGGCTGTGGCTGATGCGATACACATCTCATCACTGATAGTCTTTGCTCGAACATCCAGAGCTCCTCTGAATATAGCCGGGAAAACTAGACTATTATTAACCTGGTTAGAGAAATCACTTCTTCCAGTCGCCATGACCTTTACCCCTGCTTCTTCAGCCTCCCATGGCCATATCTCAGGAACAGGGTTTGCACAAGCGAAAACAATCGAGTCTGAAGCCATATCCTCAATCTCTTCTTTCTTTATCGTACCTGGACCCGGTTTACTAGCGGCGATTAAAATATCACTTCCCTTGGCAGCGTTCTTCACTCCGCCTTCGATGTTGTCGGGGTTGGTCTCTAATGCGATGGGCCATTTGTAGGTTCCTTTTAGTTCTTCTCTATATGTTCCAATGGTGCCTTTGCTGTCTACCATGATGATGTTTTTGGGGTTTACTCCTGCTGCTTTGAGTACATAATATGTTCTCGTATTCGCTGAACCCGTTCCTACTATGGTGAATTTTGCCTCAGCCATCTTTTTGCCCACGAATTTCAGGGCGTTTATGGTTCCTGCTAATATAACAGCGGCTGTTCCTTGTTGGTCATCATGCCATACTGGGATGGGCATCTCCGCCCTGAGTCTGTCTAGTATCTCGAAGCATTTGGGTTTGCTGAAATCCTCTAGATTGATTCCTCCAAAGCTTGGTTCTATCCATTTTACCACTTGGATGATCTCATCTACTTTCTTGGTGCTGAGGCAGATAGGGAAAGCGTCCACCCCTCCAAGATACTTGAATATGAGTGCCTTTCCCTCCATAACAGGCATTCCCGCCTGCCCACCGATATCCCCTAATCCTAAGACGCGGGTTCCATCACTCACTACTGCAACATAGTTCCACTTGCTGGTTAACTCGTATGCTTTTTCTTTATCCTTCTCAATGTCTAGACATGCTTGGGCTACGCCCGGAGTATACCAAATGCTGAAGTCTTGTAGGCTTCTGATAGCCGCTTTTGGCATTACCTCGACTTTTCCTTTATAAAATGCATGCATTGCGGGTGCGATTTCTTTCCATTTAGATGCTTCTTTAAGCATCTTCTCGGTGTCAACGCTCAAATTAATCACATGGAAAATGCCGACTCTGGTATTTAAGATATGAATGTAGGAATTTATGAAAAAAGTTGGTTAAGAGTATTCCTTGAGAAGGGTCTCTCTAACATCGTCCTCTAGTGGGCCTTCATCATCCACTATGTCATGGAATGTCATGAAGACTCGTTCAAGCTTTCTCCAATCTGGTACATAGACCCTGCTAAACCAGACCCTGCTACTATCAACGTCTTCATCCTCGATATCCCACCTGTACTCATCTATGCGTTCCTCACTTATGACGTGAGCATGACCATAGGGGCCCTCATGTTCTGGTGCCTCTAATGCCATGATCCCATCTGCTCCATGAGCAAAAGCGTAAAGTAGATGCTCTTTTTTGAGGCGTGCAAGGCTTGGTAATGGGATGATGCGTATGCTGCTTGGGTAGGATAGCCTCGCTAAACCAGCTAGATCAACCGCAGTGTAAGCAATTTCTTGCTCGACAAAGGCTAGTATCTTGAGTTCTGCTTCGCTTCCCTCTAGGGCTCCTCTGATGTTTGCTTTCAATTGTTTGTCTGTGAGTCCTTGTTGGTCTAATGCGTTCTCTTCACAGGCGGGTATACATGCTCCACAGCCGCTGCACATTATCTCATTGATTACAGGCAGATCATTCTCCATGGTTATTGCACTCTCAGGGCACATCTCGACACATGCTTCACAGGCAGTACAAGCATCAGGATCCGCCAAGAACGCCTTATTCGGTTCTATAACCCGGTCTCCGCTCAGGAAGTTTACCACCTTCATGGCTGCTCCCTCTGCCTCGGCTGTTGTGCTCTGGATATCCTTGGGTCCGATTACAGTACCTGCTGCGTATATGCCATCTCGCTTGGTGCTCACGGGGTCAAGCTTGGGGTGGCGTTCCAGAACAAATTTATCCTCATCTGCAGGGACTCGCAGAGATTCTGCTAGTTTGAGAGACTCTTCAGGCGCGATAATTGGTGGTGCTAATACGACTAGATCAGCTGAATACTCAATCATTCTGTTGAGCATCATGTCCTCGCTTCTAACTAGTACGTGATCGTCTTCTGGGACGATTTCTGTTACCTTGCCCTTGACGAACATTGCTCCTTTTTCTTGGGTTGTCCTGTAGAACTCTTCGTATCGTCTTCCCGGCGCTCTGATATCTATGTAGTGGATGGTAACGTTTAGTCCCCTATCTCGTAGGAGTTGTGCCTGCTTTAGGCTGTAGAGGCAGCATACCCTGCTACAATGGGGTCTACCCACTTCTGTGTCTCGGCTTCCTGCGCAGAGTACGTATGTGACGTTTTGGACTGGTTTTCCAGTTTTTGGCACGATAATCATGCTTCCGGTGGGTCCATTCACATCGAGGATTCTTTCCATCTCTAGGCTTGAGACTACGTTGGGATACAATCCATATCCGTATTGGGGTAATCCGCTTAGATCATATAGCTCGAAACCGGTTGCGAGTACTATCGCTCCTACTTTTAACTCGATCTCTTTACCCGGGTCATTTATATCAATGGCTTCTGCTGGGCAGGCTCTTTCACAGGCTCCGCATTTCAAGCATGCATCAAAATCAATTGTATAGATGCTTGGGACTGCTTGTGGGAATGGTCTGTAGATGGCTGTTCTTTCCTGTAATCCCTCATTGTATTCATCAGGTGCCTTACCGGGACAAACTTGGCTGCATGCTCCGCAGCCGATGCATTTCTCAGGATCAACGCCCCTAGGCTTGACCCAAATCTTTACGTTGAAGTCTCCGGGAACCCCGGTGATCTCTTTTACTTCGCTATAGCTGAGGAGGTTGATGTTTTTCCCTTGGCTTATCTGAGCCATCTTTGGTGTTAGAATACATTGACTGCAGTCCAACGTTGGGAATACCTTAGGGAATTGGATCATGTGTCCCCCGATGCTTGCCTCCTTCTCAACAAGATGCACCTTCATACCATACTCATTGAGCCTTAGACTAGTAGTGATACCAGCTACACCAGCGCC
Source organism: uncultured Candidatus Bathyarchaeia archaeon (assembly GCA_964653295.1). Lineage (GTDB taxonomy): Archaea > Thermoproteota > Bathyarchaeia > TCS64 > TCS64 > RBG-16-57-9. The sequence goes on from CAZZFH010000030.1 coordinate 10,362, forward strand.
AATAACCAGCGCCTCGGGCACAACCTCCATCTTCTTGGACTCTAGCTCGCTTGATTCCTTGGATCGTTCGATGGCTCCCTTAATTAGGTCAGTGGCTTTCATAGTGGCGCCGTCGTGATCATCTTTGTGGACCCAGCTGCATTGCTCCCTGATGTTCACAACCTCTAGAAAGCCTTGGTTGAGCCCTTCTTCCTCCAGATTGCTGAGGAAGGTGGTTCTATGCATCTTGGGTGTACAGCATGCTAGCACCACTCGATCCAAGTCTTGCTCTTTGACCATTTTCCTTATATTATCAACGCTGGGCTTACTGCAGAGATAGCGTTCAATAGTTTTTACATCTACATCGTCGCCCAGAGATTCTACTACCTTCTCCGTATCAACGACATCACCGATGTTGCCGCCGCACTCGCAGACCCATACGCCTATTTTTGGTTTTGACATGTTTTTTTCCTACAGTAGTTTTAGATGGTGCTCGAGGGTTTTCTTGCCCCTATACTCTGGCAATATCATTGGGCTCTTGCGATCCGTCTTAACACCAGATTCTCGGAGAAGCTTCTCATAGTAATCAACATGGCTCAAAGATAATTTTCCTACCTCGGCTGTCTTGGCTCTTTCTGCCGCTGCTTTTCCAGCTCTCCTACCAAAGACATAGAGGTCTAATTGGCTGTTCCCCATTAATCGGTTCTTGCCGTGGACTCCTCCACAAACCTCTCCTGCTGCGTAGAGTCCTGGTATGTTCGTCTCGCATTTTATGTTGATGTGTACTCCGCCGTTTTGGTAGTGGAGTGTTGGGAATACCAGCATGGGTTCTTTGCGTATGTCGATGCCAAATTTGTGATAGTTTCTAAGCATTGCAGAGAATTCGCGCTCGATGGTTCCCTCTCCATTGATTATTTCTATTAAGGGTGTATCCAACCAGACGCCGATCATGCCTGAAGGAGTAGTGATTCCTTTCTTCTTGCCGTAACACTCTTTAATGAGCGCTGAGGCTTCAACGTCTCTGGTCTCTAATGGGTATACGAACAGTTCTCCATCCACGTTGACAGGCTGGGCTCCTCTAGCCCTAAGCTTCTCAGTACATAATTGTCCAACGATCTGCTCCGGGTACGCTGACCCCGTTGGGTGGAACTGAGTGCTATCCAAGTGAACTATTTCGGCTCCAGCCCTGTACGCCATGATTATACCATCTCCAGTGGCGCCATAGTGGTTTGTGGTCTCAAAGCCTTGTATATGAAGCCTGCCGAATCCACCCGTTGCTAATATTGTGGATTTTGCCCGCGCAACTTTATACTCATCGCTATCAAGGTCATATAGCAAGGCGCCTCCGACCTGTCCTTTCTCGTCTTTGAGGAACTCTACTGCTGCTGTTAACTCGATGTAGTTGATCTCACGGTTAATCACCTCATCCATTAGGACTCTTGTGATCTCCATCCCTGTATAGTCCTTGCAGCTGTGCATCCTGCGTCGGCTTGTTCCTCCACCCGGGGCTAGCTGCATGGTTCCATCTGCGTGTTTGTCATATTGGACTCCTAGCTCCTCGTGCCACTTGATTACATCTGGACCATCTTTGACCATAGCTTCGACAAGTTCTGGGTCATTGAAGTAGTGACCTCCTCCAATGATGTCTAGGTAGTGTATTGTTGGGCTGTCTTTTGGGTGGTCTGCTGCTTGGATACCTCCTTGGCTCATCTTGCTGTTTGCGTCACCTAGGCGGAGCTTTTGAACTATCAGTATATTGTCTGGTTCAACCCCGTTATCATGAGCTAAGATTGCGGCGCTCAGTCCCGCTCCACCGGCTCCAATGATAAGTATGTCAACATCGTAGTCGATCTTATCGAGGTCGATCTTTGATGTATCAACAATACTGTGGGCTTCAAGCTGATCGACAACCTCATGGGGCATTAATAAGCCCTTGTTGTGTCCAACCTTGAGTTCACGTTTCTGATCCATCTTCCAGTCAGGGTGATACCCCTCAAGCACCTTTTGACGTTCATCAGCAGTCATAGGGGTGTAACTTTTACCAACTCTACCCGCTCTTGTCTGTTTTACTTTCTCGAGGCTTTCTTTCATGTATTCTGG
>CAZZFH010000031.1:0-12124 GCA_964653295.1 uncultured Candidatus Bathyarchaeia archaeon
CAAGTCGGTAGCTTCTCCGACAACCACGAGATCGCCTAGAAAACCATCTCTAATTGTAGCCTTCGTTCCACCCCCTCCAGCTTCCTCCTGAGAGACTGCTGCTATTTTATAGTCGCCTAATAAATTAACACCTAATTCTTTTATTATCGCGCCTGCCATGATCGCCGCAGCCACAGCAGCTTTCATGTCTGGTTTCCCTACCATATACTACTTGATCGTTTATACCTAGAGCATTTCCATCCATAAGTCTACCAGAGTACGATCCTACCATGTCTCCAACAGGAACGTGATCTATATGTCCGTTGAATAGCAGTCTCCTCCCTTTTCCTTGACCTTTAATAATCATTTTTACATTAAATAGTTCATCCTGATCCACTTGATCAAATCCCAGCTCTTCCTTTTTTTGAGATTAGTGAAGATATTTCTGCTTCTTGATAGCTTAAGCTTGGAGTTCTTATGAGTTCCTGCAGAAAGGATATAGCCTCATTGCTTCTTTGTTCAACGCAGTTGCATATCCTTTTCAATAAACTATTCATAGATTCAAAAAAATTCTAAACCTACTAGTATAATATATGGAATGGAAAGAAAAAATGTGTGAAGAAGATAATCGTTATTTATCCAAGTCGTCCTCTTGCACAGAGATAGCAAAGTCGGGGCAGATCCTTTCACAGGCCCTGCATACTATACAATCCTCAGGTCTCTCAACTATTGCAATAATATACCCCTTAGGACTAAGCTCACTCGATTTACCTAACACATTCTTAGGACATACCTCTATACAGTAATAACATCCTTTGCATATTTTCTCATCTATCAATATCTCTACCATTCAATCCCTCCTACAATAACTCCTTTAATATGAGGGGAATCTCCCTCGGCCCCTTAGCTATCCTAGCACCCGCCCTCTCCAGAGCAGCAATCTTACCAGCAGCCGTACCTCGACCTCCTTGGATTATTGCACCAGCATGACCCATCCTCTCACCCTCTGGAGCATGACGCCCAACGATAAGAGAAACCACAGGCTTCGACATATGCTCACCAATGAAATCTGCTGCCTCTTCTTCCATCGAGCCACCTATCTCACCAAGTAAAACCACTGCCTCGGTCTCTGCATCCTCCTCGAAAAGACGAAGAGCCTCGACCTGTGTTAGACCCCACATTGGCCCACCGCCGATACCAACTACCGTCGATTGGCCGTACCCACTCTCTGTCAGAACCTTGGAAGTCTCGTATGAGAGAGCCCCACTCTTGGAGACAACACCAATATTTCCCTCCATGAATAATCTGTGCGGATGCACCCCCACCTTACACCTTCCTGGTGAGATCAACCCAGCTGTATCAGGACCTATCACAGCCACCTCCTTTTCAGCTGCCAAGTTCATCACCTTCATGACATCTAGAAGAGGCACGCCCTCAGCAGTCATCACAGCAAGACTCACTCCTGCTTCTATGGCCTCAAGTGCAGCATCCGCAGCGTACGGTCCAGGTACGAAGATGAGCGAAGCATCTCCACCGTTCTCATCTATGGCGTCCTCAACGAGGTCATACACTGGAACTCCGTGAACGGTTTGCCCTTCCTTTCCGGGTGTAACTCCAGCAACCACTTTAGTGCCGTAGTCTAGCATTACTTTTGTCTGGAATGATCCAACAGTTCCCGTTATTCCCTGCACGATGACTCGGGTTTCTCTATCTATTAATATGCACATCTCAGTTACCTCCTGAAAGCTCGATGGCTCGTTCTATTGCCTCGTATATGTTATCGTACGCCGTTATCTCCTGAGCCTTGAGAATCGCTCTTCCCTCTTGCTCCATGGTTCCCGACATCCTTACTACAACCTCTTGGGTGATAGCCCTGTTCTGAGAAACGTATGCAACTATACCCTCAGCCATCTCGTCCATCCTGTTCAAGCCTCCGATGAGGTTGATAAGGATGGCCCGTACTTTTTCGTTGGAAACCATAATCTTCATGGTCTCCTCAATCAGCGCTGGGGTGGCCTTCCCACCGAGTTCACAGTAGGTCTCAATCTTTCCCCCATAGTCTTTAACTAAGTCGAAAGTGAGCATACCAGTTCCCGCTCCATCAGCGATAATCCCTATTCTTCCATCAAGTTCTATGTAAGTGGGTATCTCAGCATTCTCTGCTAGCGCTTTCCGCAGCTTTACTCCTTCTGGAGGCAATCTTTTCTCCTCTAAGAATCCTGCATAGAGTTCCCTGTGCCTAAAGTATGCACCATCATCGAGTATGATCTTTGCATCGACTGCGATAAACTCCTTCTCTGTCGTTAAGACAAGAGGGTTGATCTCCACAAGACTGGCATCATACTCGTGAAGAATCCTAAAAAGAGCCTGAATGACTCCAGAGAATTGCCTCATTTCTTTTCCCTCAAGACCGACCTTTTTAGCGATCCTTCGCGCCTGATAATCAGTTAGACCAAGTTGTTCATCAACAAGCTCTTTGACTATGGCATCAGCATTACATCGGGCAGTCGCCTCGATGTCGACACCTCCCTCAGAGGACACTATTACGACAGGGCATTTATTGTTATAATCAAGAGTAACACTTGCATAATACTCTCTCTCAATCTGGACCTTCTCCTCAACAAGGACCTTGTCCACATCCTGTCTCTTCAAGACACCCCCCAGGATCTCATATGCAACCCTCTCGGCATCTACAGCATTATCGGCGAACCTAATTCCTCCCGCCAGACCCCTACCGCCTAGGAGAACCTGAGCCTTGACCGCAACCGGGACATTTAGCTCTCTAGCTATCTCACCGGCTTCCTCTGGATTCGATGCAACACCGCCCCGGGGAACCTTGAGACCATACTCAGCGAATACCTGCTTAGACTTGTACTCGGGTAGCCTCATCTCAAGCTTCTCCTCGTCTCAGATCTTGAATGAGACGCTCACCAGCTTCCAACGCCTTTGTGTTAATCTCAATGAACCTATCAGCAACGGAATCTCTCATTGCCTTGTGTAGAGATTCCTTTGTTACTGCTTCGATCTCTGCTTGGAGAACTCCTAGCATCACCATGTTAGCCACGATACGGTTCCCCAAGAGGTCTGCCTTCTTCGCAGCTGGAACCTTCAGAACTCGTATGTCTGTTCTATTTACCCCGTCAACCATATCAGGGTCGAATAGGAGAAGCCCTCCAGGACTCAACTCGCTCAAGTAACTGTCAATCGCTTGCTGAGACATTACAACAAGCACTTTGAGATCATCGATAACAGGGTAACTTATCTCCTCGTCAGAGATGATCACCTCGGATTTGCACTTGCCACCTCTAGCCTCTGAGCCATAGGAAGCCCTCTGGCATACATACTTGCCGTCATGCACAGCTGCAAGACCAAAAACTACTGAGGAAAGGACTATTCCCTGTCCTCCGAAACCTCCAAACCTTATTGTCTGTCTATCAACCATCTGTATCACCTAGCCTCCTGCATTCTCTTCTCCATTTCCATATAACGCTCCTCAAGGGTGGGGAGGTCTTTCTCTACAAAGTCGCCGACCAAAATCTTGCCCTCTGGATCCATCTCCTCGGCCTGTTTCATGGTTATAGAGCTGTCCTTCAGCCATCTGAGGTTAGAGATTGGGTCTCTTAAACCTAAAACGTATCTACCGTATTGAGTGGGGCACTGTCCAACCACCTCGATGAAGGAGAATCCCTTGTGTTTGATTCCCTTCTTGATAGAGTTGATAAGTTGGACCGGATGAGCCGTGGTCCACCTGCTGATGTAGGTGCCACCAGCAGCCTCAACGAGTTTGCAGAGGTCGAAATTATCCTCCAGATTACCTCTGGTCGTGGTGGAGGTAGTGGCGTCTTTGGGCGTCATTGGGGAGACTTGGCCTCCGGTCATGGCGAAACTCCCGTTGTTGTTCACGATGACTGTGACGTCCAAGTTCCTCCTTGCAGCCTGTATCAGGTGGTTACCACCTATTGCTGCGGTTCCACCATCTCCCATGAGGATAACTACGGTAAGCTCGGGGTTCGTAAGCTTGATACCAGTGGCAAAAGGTAGGTTCCTACCGTGAATACCATGAATCGCATTGGTGTTCAGATATGCTGGGGCCCTTGAAGTGCAACCCACTCCCCCTATGGCCACCAATTTATCCCAATCCAGACCTAGTTGGTCCACTGCGTAGAGGAAGTAATTAGTAATCTGACCAGCCGCACATCCCGGACAAAACATGTGCGGTAACACACCTTGTCTTAGATGCTTAATATTTGGATGTTCCATCTCAATCATCTCCCTTAATCGCTTTTAGTATCTCATCTGATGTGTGTATCCGCCCTTTGTTGAGTGGTAGTGAGATGACTTCTGCCAGACATTCACTGGCTCGCTTGACCTCGCCGACGTACTTGCCCAAGTTCATCTCGGGTACTATGATCGTCTCCACCTGTTCAGCGATACCCCTGATAAGTTCATCATGGAAAGGCCAGATTGTTCCAAGCTTCAGGAGACCCGCCTTTATCCCCATCCCCCGAGCCCTTCTCACTGCCTCTTTCGCAGACCTAGATTCGCTTCCATAGGCTACTACTGCTATCTCTGCGTCTTCCATCTCATATTTTTCATAGATGACGATGCTATTGATGTCCTTTCTGATCTTTGCTGTGATCCTTTTGTAGAGATCGTCATAGACATCAAGGTCACCGGTTATCATTCCTCTCTTATCGTGAGGATTAAGCGTGTAAAGGACCTTATACCCATCCCCAAACTTGGCCATAGGTGGAACACCATCCTCCCCAGCCTCAAAGGGGACGAAATCCTCCGGGGGTCCCGTGGGCCTCACCCTGTTGAATAAATTAATCTCCTCCGGTCTCCTGACCTTGATCTTCTCACGCATCAAGCTAAGAGTCATCTCCGAGAGCACTATGACAGGGTTACGGTATTTCTCGGCTAGATTGAAAGCCTCAATCGTGTAATCATAAAGTTCCTGAACCGAAGAAGGAGCTAGTACAATCATCTCGTGATCCCCACTAGCGCCCCACCTGGCTTGCATCACGTCAGCGTGAGTTGCTTGCTCTGCTCCCCTTAGTCTCATGACATCGACGATTACGATCGGGGTCTCTGTGGCTACTGCGTATCCGATTCCTTCCTGCATGTAGTTGAATCCGGCGCTTGCTGTTGCGGTCATTGCTTTGGCTCCCGCAAGGGACGCTCCGATGATAGCGTAAATCGATCCGAGTTCGTCTTCCATCTGGACGAATCTGCCGCCCGCTTCAGGAAGCCTCTGTGACATTCTTTCTGCTATCTCGCTGGCTGGGGTGATTGGATATCCTGCGAAGAATTTGCAGCCTGCTGCAACAGCCCCCTCAGCTACAGCGTGATTACCTAAAATAAACTGAAAAGTATCAGACATCTGATTACCAGTAGTATTCATTTCCCTGCTAAAGTGTAGTTAATGGTTTTTATTATTGTCGATATTTATGTATAAAAAATTATTTTATTAACTAATTATATTAATTTTGATCGTTTTATTTTCAGATGATTATTTCCTAATTATTTATCACATTTCAATAAGAGGATTGAATAAAAAAAAGGGAGCTTTTTTAATCGTTATTTCCTTTTTTCAATATTTTTCATGATAAAGGGAATGCGATAGCGGTTTTTTTCGTTACATTAATAATGGCTTGAACAAACAGGAACGCCATCCCAAGGAGGGTGACAGATAATCCCCAACCGAAGCTTGTTTTCAAGTCTATCCCTAATCCTGTACCGAAACTCATGAAGAATAGGATTACCCCAAAAATAGTAGAAATGAAAAGAATGAATTTTATCAAGTATTTTTTAAAATTAAGGATAGAAAGGACTGATACTGACAAGAAGATAGCGCAGGTAAGGGATATTCCAGAATTGACATACCAAAGGGTATTCACTAATTAACCATCCTCATAGAGCTTGGAATAAATCGGGGATATCTGAATTTGCTTATGATAATGGAGTTCACCTTGTCTTGTATCAGGGTTCAACGCTGGATATGAATCGTAGTCTTTGATTACCCAAGGTCCAAACAATCCAAAAACTATAATCAATCCAACGGCTAGACCCCAAAAATCTATTTTCATATCTGGGTTATATAATAGAACAGGTTAACATTGCTATCGCGTTATGGAGAAATTTTACAATTTAAGTATTTTTCAGAAGGAAAATACTAGCTAAAACTTCACCCCATACACAGTATCAAGAATAGCGACTATCAGGGGGGAGAGGGGGTCAACTCATTCCATCCCAGAAAACGTCTCCAAACCTAAAACCAGCCCTAAAACGGCTTATTTCTGATCAAAACATATTCAAAAACGTACATGATAACCGGTAAATAATTGACAAAAAACGCATTGGTAAATAAGAAACAATATCAACGCAGCGGCAACTATGCATCTATGCGGCTTGCAGGGCTCCTCAGCGGTGGAAAAGACAGCGTCTACGCGGCTCACCTAGCCCAAGAACAAGATCATACATTGGAAAGCCTCGTATCCCTCAGATCAGAGAACCCTGATAGCTATATGTTTCACACAGTTAATATCGACCTCACTGGGCTTCAAGCAGAAGCATGGGGAATACAGTATGTCTCCGCAGAGACAATGGGAGTAAAAGAGGAGGAGCTCCGAGACCTCAAAAAAGCCTTGGAGAAGCTGGATATTGATGGTGTCATCACGGGAGCTATCGCGAGCAAGTATCAGGCAGACAGGATAGACAGGCTATGCGAGGAACTGGACCTCTACCACTTTCACCCACTCTGGGGACGAGACCGCGAAAAACTCCTATACGAGATGCAGCAGAGCGGCATGAATATCATCTTCAGCGCCGTAGCCGCCCATGGACTAGACCAGAGCTGGCTGGGCGATCCAATAACCCCTGAAAGAATACAGATGCTCAAATTCCTCAACCAAAAGTACGGTGTAGACATGTGTGGGGAGGGCGGTGAATACGAGAGCCTAGTAATAGATGCCCCATGGTTCACCCATCGCATTAAGATTGTTGAAGCCGAGAAGACATGGGACGGCGTCAGCGGACGCTACAATATCAGGGAAGCTTGTTTGACTCCCAAGGCGACTACATAACAAATATAAATCATAGCCTCATCAAAGTGGTGAGGAGAAAGCGGTGATGTCCCGCCAAACAATTTAGGCCAAAAGGCCCTACTCGATTCTAATAGATGCTCCTCCGCTGCAAAAAACATATACAGCGCGAGCCATAACGGACACCACAAAAGTTTCCTTGGGAATGAAAACAAATGAGCAAAGAAAATGAAAAAGAAGAAGTAGTGTCTGAAGCCCTGAAGGCAGAGGAAAAACTACGCAGCATGTGGTATATTCTTGATACCGATGGAAAGCTCTGGGAGTTCGATGAATTCGACTTCAAGGGGCATGATAACCTCCGCAAGTTCAGCGGATATGAATACGAGAAGGACCGCAGCGTAACACAGACATCCCCACACGTAGAGCTAATGAGAAGCCTAGAGCTCGTTGACTATGAGCCAGCCAGCGACCCAGGGAACTTCCGGTACTACCCCAAGGGCAGGATGATCAAAGCCCTTCTGGAGGAGTATGTTACCAGCATGGTTCACGATTATGGAGGGATGGAGGTAGAGACCCCTCTCATGTATAGCATGGAGCACCCCACCCTGAAGAGCTATCTAAACAGGTTCCCAGCGAGGCAGTATACCATAGAGTCAGATGACACCCGGTATTTTATGAGGTTCGCTGCCTGTTTCGGTCAGTTCCTCATGAGCCATGATGCCATCATCAGTTACAAGAACTTACCCATGAAGATATACGAGATGACCCGGTACAGCTTCAGGCGTGAACAGCGTGGGGAATTAACTGGGCTAAGGAGGCTCAGGGCTTTCACCATGCCGGATGTACACGCATTCTGTAAAGATATAGATCAGGCAAGGTCAGAGTACAAGAAGCGTTTCAAGCTCAGCCAAGATGTCCTAGAGGGCATAGGGTTCGAGAAGAGCGACTATGAGTTAGCTGTCAGGATGGTCAAGGACTTCTGGGATGAGAACAATGTTCTAGTCAAGGAGCTGGTAAAGTCGCATGGGAAGCCTGCACTCATTGAGATGTGGAATGAACGGTTCTTCTACTACATGATCAAGTGGGACATGAACTTTGTAGATAACTTGGACAAGGCATCAGCACTAGCCACTGACCAGATCGACGTAGAGAACGGAGAACGCTACGACATCAAATACATGGATGAGGACGGTGTCCAGAAACACCCATACATACTCCACTGCAGCCCAAGTGGCGCAATAGAACGAGACATCTACGGTCTACTGGAAAAGGCAGCCTTTGACATGAAAAAAGGCATCAAGCCCACCCTACCACTATGGCTTGCGCCTACTCAAGTCAGGGTTATCCCGGTGACTCACGAGTACACTGAGCTAGCTGACAAGGTTAAAGACCAGTTCAGCAAGGTCAGGGTAGACATCGATAACAGGGACGAGACCGTGGGCAAGAAGATCAGGGAAGCCGAGAAGGAGTGGGTACCTTACATCATCGTGGTCGGTGAGAAAGAAGCCGACGCCGAGAGCTATCAGGTAAGGGTAAGAGGAGAAGCTAAACCAGTAAAGTACAGCGCAAAGGAACTAGAGTCAGTGATTCACCAAGAGACCGCTGATAAACCCTACAGACCGGTGCCGTTGCCCGTCTATCTCGCTGACAGACCGCAATTTGTTGGTTAAGCTCATTTCCAACTTTTTTCATAATAGCCTTTAGGGCTGGAATTATTATTTATTATATTTATTTTATTAAATATGCATAATATTAGTAGTATACAGGCAAGTGTCCCATTAAATAAAAAAACCCATAAATACAAAAAGAAAATAACAGCGATAAAGCAATAAAAAGGGTAAAAACAAAAAACACATCATAGATAATGCAAATTAAACAAACATACAAAAAACCATACAAAAAATCTACAGAAATAACATAATGAAATAAATAAACCGATTATACCATAAAGAGCTCTCACAAATAACAGGTGAAATAAAATGGCAAAGAAACCAGCACCAACAGTAAAACCAACTGAAAAGAAGCCAGCTCAAAAACCAGTTGAAACTCCAAAAAAGAAATCAACAATTTAAACTCAATATCTGACATATAGTCAGAAAAACCAAGCAAAATACGCGACCAGAATCAATTCCAAATTATTTTATTAAACCAAGTTTAACCGGTGTGACGCCATTTCTCTATCTGGGCTGTCTTCTTGTTTCCCTTCTTGTATTCCTTATAATGCTCTTTGCAGAGATAGGCACGTTTCGCTCCCTCAGCATCCACACCAGCCTGCTTTACCTTACCTATATCCAGTGAGCGAACTGCGTCTTCGTTACATCCCTTGACGCTACACTTTGTGCCCTTGCTTATCCTACCCAAATATATGCACCACTACAGATAGCCCATGAAGTCAAGTATAAACCCTATCAAAAGAGCCTCTAGAAAACAGCGATAACGCTACATGCCCGCCTAAGACACTCAATAGCTGCATCGTATTCTGGGAAACTATTCAAACCACACTCCGGCGATGTATATGCTATCCGCTCAGACCCAAAGAATTCGACTATTTTCTCTAGGCGTTTACGCATCAAGCTAGCTTCCTCAAGGAAAACAAATGGATCTACCTTGCCTTTCCGGATATCTGTCCATACCTCACCTATTTTCTCTGGAATATTTCCTGTGAAACCCTTTGCCTTGTAATAGTTCTCGATCAATGTATCAAACTGGGTGATGCCCACCGCTGCCCAGAGATGCTTATCAGTCTCCTCAAGCCTCGCCTTTGTTGATTCCTGAGTATAGATCGGGTCCTCCACATGGCTCGCTAATACCCCGAGGTGCTCTACATCCCAGAAAAGGTTCTCACTGGTATCATGAAGATGCATACTGACATCCATCCCATGGCTAGCACCAACATAGGCTATCTCCTCCCACGCCTTGCGAAGTGACTCCCTACCATCAGAGCCATAATCCAGTAACGGGTCATTCATGAAACCCAGAACAGGCTCATCGATACTTACATGGCACAGAACAGCACTTTTCGTATTGAAAACTGATTCGCGCAGAATAGACGCGATACTGTGCCCCAGTTCCTCGTACAGACCCGGAGACTTGTATTGGAAGAAGCTAGCCAAGGTATATGGTCCAGTCACACACGCCTTGACCCTAACCCTATCCACACCTGCCTCGTCACGTATCCTTGATGATTCTCGTTTGAGTATCTCGGTCTCTGGAATAGCCGCCCCTGACTTTGCCCTTATTTTTCCTTGGGCGATCAGTGCTCCTCCCTGCTTCGTGAAGCCATTCATTATATTGAAGTACATCTCGTTCATATCCCTAAACTGGGGATAATTGGGGACATCGACGCCAGCCTTTATCTTATCAATGAAGGCTCTTACCAGTTCATCCTTGAATACCTCATAATCCTCCTTACCCACACCTAGCAGAGGAAGAAGGCTCCCGGTTCGACGGGCTCCACTCCATATAGTATCGCCATTGATCTTTGTGGGCATACTCCCGATGTCTGAGCTAAGCAAGGTGAATCTCTTCTTCCCTTCGTGTCAAGTTTTATTTAAATAATTCCTTTCAGGATAACACTACCAACAGTGAAATTCCTGATGGAATATTAATATTTCTGGTATATAGAAACCCGTATAAACCACCTCATGACTCCCATGCGGTATGCCCAACCTAAACATAGCAGTACTCGGAAAACCCGGATACACAAGGGAACTGGGGAAAAAAGGCACCCAATCAGACATCACCCTATACAATGCAAAGAAAGGCGAGGTAACACAAACAATCGTAGAGGCATCATCATACCCGGAAAAACTGCAGAGCCTATTCTATGCTGCCTCTTTCGCTGATATGGCTGTTCTTGTTGTGGAGGAGTTGAACGCTGCATTCGGAGAGACAATCTTGATGTTGGACTGTCTCAACGTTGATGAGGGCATAATAGTATTAACCAATTATATCACAGCGGACCAGATCAAACGCTTCATCAAGGGCACAGTACTGGAAAAATATAGCATAATGGAAGATGACCTACCACACCTCAGACAGATTCTGCAGGAAAGAGCGGACAAAGTACCCATTGGAGATGCAGCGGAACACGGGGCAGTCATCATCGATCACGGCTTCAATGTTAGGGGAATAGGCGCAGTAGCCCTAGGGGTAGTACGCAGTGGACAAATTCATAAACACGATAAATTAAACGCTCTTCCCACGAGCAAAACCGCTCTGGTTCGCTCAATACAGAAACATGATGATGACTTTGACACCGCAGAACTAAGGAACAGAGTAGGTCTCGCCCTCAAAAACATCGAAGCAGACGAACTGGAGCGGGGGATGATCCTAACAAACGACCCTGAAATCAAGACTATAAACAATATCAGGGGAAGACTGAACCTAGTAAAATACTGGGCTAACCCCGTAAACTCGGGAATGGCTATACACGTAGGCAATAACATGCAGTTCATATCAGCCACAATTGATAAAATCGAGAACAACATCGCAGAGATCAGCCTCCAGAAACCCTTGGCATATATGCCGGGAGATAAGGCGACTGTAATGTATCTGAATGGTGGAAACCTCAGGGTAGTAGGCACAATCCAGCTATAATATCCTAAAAGTTATAGGAAAAGAATCCATTCTTCACCGAGACAGGTGCCCCCATGAACAAAGGAATCACACTAAGCCTATCAGACCCAGCTGGAGAGACAATGCTACCAGTATTCATCGAGAAAGGATTCAGGGAAACAGATACACCGAACATCTACAAACGAGACAATAAGATACTCATCGCGGTAGAGCCCCTCATCGTACCCGAGGAACGCTTCAAGATACCAGATTCCCCCCGACCCTACCCAATAGACTATACAGAGCTCGCAAAGAAATACCAACTAGAATACATCGCCGTCGCCAGCAGACACTGGGCACAGAGCGGAAAACCCAGTCTAACTGCCCACCCTACTGGAAACTTTGGTAAGGCAATGTATGGAGGTAGACACCGAGAACTCCAATATACGTCGCCTAATCCTATGAGAAACATATACCTGCATCTACTGGACTCACCCCCCGAAGGTTTTCAGGTAAGCCTTGAGGCTACCCATCATAGCCCTACA
>CAZZFH010000032.1:0-12102 GCA_964653295.1 uncultured Candidatus Bathyarchaeia archaeon
GGTGTTTACTTGTTTAGAGTCCGCTTCGAATCTTGCGGCAGTTAATGTGGTACCGCTTATTGATAGGTCAATCAGTGTGGACTCATGGTTGTCCATAGTGCCACCAGCTGTGGGGACATATCTGGTAGCGAATGGTACGACCTGTGAGGTGTTTGTTGCTTCTGTTAATGTAGCTGTGTTTGAGGTCGCAGAGGTTGAGAGATCGATAGCGAGCTCCTCGACAGACAAAACAAGTCCTTCTCGTGTCTCCGTCAATGTATCATAGACGGCATCAGGTCCGCTTTTTTGTGCAGTAAAGTCTGAGTGAGTTCCCGTCCCCTGTGATGAGTCGACGTCTGTGGTATTGTTGTCGACGTAGTCGAGTGAGATTGAGCCGAAGAATTCCTCCCGGATGGTATCATATTGGGTGTCTGGACCCACTTTCTGTAATGTAAAGTTGGAGTTGAAGCCTTTATCAGCGCTACCATCCACACCACTCGTATCATTATCAACGGGATCTTCAGCATCAGTGACAGCGCTTAGATAGCTGCTTAGCCTCATACGTACCCCGTCATTCGCAGTAAGGTTATCGAGAGAGCCTACCTCATACTCTGCATAAACTGCGTACCAGTACGGGTTAAAGGACCCAGCTGTGGGACTGGATGGCATAGCTGCAGTCTCATCAGCATCAGCGGGTAAATCTTGATTCCATCGTCCCTCCCCAGTCTGGAAATCCCCAGCATCAGAAGATTGATCCGAGTAATAGACTCCAGTATTGTGAGCCCATCCAATCCACGAAGTAGTATTTTGCGGCCATATGTAATCAGGGACATCTATCTCGTTCCACCCCGCCACAACTGCAACATTGTAAGCCTCAGTTTGCTTTGATGCTCCTGTAGGGTCGTTTAAGGTGCCCCCGGTGTAAAGCCCAATTGCCACGGTACCTGCCCCGTTAGTCCTGATATGAAGCTTGGTGACCTTCATATTCGCGAAGTCGGGAGATGTCCCACCCATGTAACGGTAGCTTGTGTGAGTAGCAGTGCTAGTAAAGGAACTCGAGGTTATACCCCAATCAAAAACATTGGTTGTGCTGTTGAGTAGAGTCATAGATGACGGATAATAGACTTGGTTTGCAGTACTGGACCCGGTAGCGTTGACTTTGAAATATTCTGAATCAATTTGGTTTACAGAAGCAGGAGTAAACCCTGAGATGTATTGTCCAAAGTTAACATTGTATTCATTGGGGAAAAAAGTGGTAGAATACGAGTCAACGCTGATTGAGGCGCTAGTGCCGTTTGAATACACGACGCTGGTGCCTGAAATCCCTTGCTCGAGTACTATATCCGGTTGTATGATCCCAGTGGTAGAGGATGAACTGAACTGGAAATATACAGACGTGTAAATATATGATAGACCAAGAAAAACTAAGCATAGCAATATGACTATTTTTCTCGTTCTATTCATGAGCCCACCCTATATATCGATATTTCTTCATCCGAAAAACAGGGTCTATAGTAAAAGTGATTATGGATACCTAACACAGATAAAGAAGCAAAATAGGGAGTACAGTTTTTTGAAAGATTCTTCACTTTTATCCGAATCACGTTATATCAAAAACACCATCAAAATATCATAAAAGTACTAAATCATCAGTGTTTTTATCAGTTTAATCGATTCCCAAGGAGAAAACTTATTACAGGGTTTACTGGGTAGTGAAAGGCGAGACGCTCTTGAAGTACATAACGTTCTGCGAGATGACAACAGACTTCCTAAAGATGCCCCTAGAAGATAGACAAGGCTTCATACCAACATGGAGCCATATCGCGAAAAAATATGGAGTAAAGTTTCTGTTCTCAGGAATGCCCATGGGAGTAAACGAACACATAGTTATCGTATTTGAGACAAATGAGAGCGAGAAATACTTCATGTTCCAACGAGAATGGCTTGAGCTAGGCACAGAAAACGCTGGAAAAGTAGTGAAAAACACCCGAACAATAACAGTCTATTAATCAAAATGCTCAGAAAATATGTGATTATTTATTTTAATTAGCTCTGAATCCATTTTTCTTAATAATAGTGAGACAGTACATAGAGCTGGGTGTGGGTGCCAGAAAATGAGCGATTCAACGCTAGAAATCTCTAATTATATTATTTTATTGGAAAATTCTCCAGACGCAGTTTATAGCATTAAAGGGTCGAAGTTCGAATATGTCAACCCAACGGGAGCTAGAATACTAGGTTTTGATAATCCAAGTGAATTAATCGGGAAAAACGCCTTGGATATGGTTCACCCGGATTACCGAGAACTGGTCTTGGACAGATCATTTGCTAGACAAAAAGGAGAACACGCACCATCTAGATACGAAGTGAAGCTACTGAGAAAAGATGGAACCACAATTGATGTGGAGTTCCACATATCAACAGTCGAATTAGATAACGAAACTCTCATAATCTCATATGTTAGAAACATAGAAGACAGAATCAAATACAGAACCAGCCTCAAAGCATTGCATAACCACATAAATAAGCTCACGAAAGCAGATACATTTGAAAAAATCATAAACACAACCCTTGAGGCAATGAATGATGCTTTAGATTTTGAATTCTCATCAATACTCAAAGTAGTGGATGATAAGCTGGTAATTCACACGAATAAAAAAGAATACCAAGGATTCACACTCCCATTAAATGGAAAAGGACTGACTGTAAAAGCTGCTAAAACTCAGAAAACCGTACTCGTAAAAGACACTAGAAAAGATCCAAACTATTCAATGGGCTCACAGACCTCATTATCTGAACTAGACGTCCCTGTAATCGTAGAAGGAGAAACTGTAGCAGTTTTAAACGTCGAACAAAACAGGATAGGTGCATTCAATGAAGATCATATAACCCTTCTCGAAACCCTAGCAAGCCACGTGGGTACCGCAATATATAGGATCCAAAAAGAGAAACAATTAGAAGAAATCAACCAGATGCACATAAAAGACCTAGTAAAAAACTATCAAAGGATCTCCAGCATGGTGAGACATGATCTAAGATCCCCACTCCAAGCAATTTTCAATGCATCAGAGATTCTAAATGTAGAGCCGAACAACACCAAGATGCGAGAACTCATCAAGAACCAAGGCAAATACATCGAATCAATACTCAATGACTGGAATAATCAAACCCTAAACGGGGAAATTTCACTTAAAGAAGAAAACATTAATCAACTTCTACAAGTAGCCGTGAAATCAGTCATAACCTCAGAAAATATAGAGATAAAGATAGACATCGACGAAAACCTAGAATTCTATCTTGATTACAACAGGATACTAAGAGCGATAACAAATATCCTGAAAAACAGCATAGAGGCCATGCCAGATGGAGGCAACGTACTAGTCAAAGCATCTATTGAAGAAGAAAAACTAAGACTAATGATAATAGATACAGGCATAGGCATACCCGAAAATGATATGAATCTAATTTATGATCCCTTCTTCACAACCAAGCCCAAGGGAATGGGTCTAGGATTATCCTTTGTAAGACAAGTTGTCGAAGCTCATCAAGGAATATTAGAAATTACATCAAAACCAAGGGAAGGGACAACAGTCACAATCAAGATACCTCCAATGAAGCCCTAATAGAGCACCAATATAAGTAAAATCTAACAGATGGTTTGAATAGATAAATGGGGTTATTTCTGCTTGGACCCACATTTTTCGCAGAAATCTGATTCTCCGTCAACAATGTTTCCGCATTTTGTACAGACGTATTTTCCTAGATCCACTTGTTTATCCATCAAGATGAAAAATATTCAACAAAATATAATGAGTATAGAACAGTAATATTCTAAACAAGAGTATCTCTCTCAGAATTTTAATTAAAAAGAAAAAGGGAGGAGAAAAAAGGGGACTACTCTATGACCATTACCGCGCTGTAAACAGCAGGTAGCTGGCGCTCGATAGACAGAACCGCTCCGGTTGCTGGCCTAAGCTCGATCCTGAATTCCTCATATGGATGTGCATACACATCATCCATTGAACCTTGAGCTGGATCAACTCCAGTAGTGTTATTCAACTCACTAAAGTCAATTACTACCTTGAACTTCTCACCAGTCTCACATAGGCTGTCACCGTCATCGTTGACACCCGTGATGGTCATTATGGTACCGTTCGCATTGTAGATCTCACCGTGACACCGTGCGTTGGTGTAGGTTGCTACGAGCTTGCTGTCATCTAGGTCTACTGGCGTATGACCCTGGCTGAGCTTTAGGTAAAAAGTCAGCTTTGCTAGGTCAACGTCAGCTTGGTCGCCTCCGGTAGATGTGAATTGTCCGATGACTCCGCTATCTGTGAGCAACGCGCTACTAGCCTCACTCATACCACTTGAGATAACTGACTGAGCCTTCTCGGCTGTCAGGAACCCCATATTTAGTACAACAAAGGCGAAAGCTGCCGCTGTGATAACGAATGCCACCAATATGATGGCAGTCTCGAGTCCGGTCATACCGCTTCTCTTAACTAGTTTCATTTCTTGTGTGCTCCTTCCCCGCAGTAGGGGATTGATCGAAGAGAATCATGTGAATCGATGATTTAGCGAATTGTTTGTCTTAAAAGAATACATACAGAGAAAGTGGAAGAGAACCCATAGATTATGGCAGATATTTTCGAGGAAACTTGGCTACAACCGTATAATTGGGATCAACAGTGTTCGCAATCCGGCATCGACCCACCTGCGATAATAACTGGAGAGCGTCCCATTTATCGAATCCATACTCAGCCGTAAGCCACTTCATCAATTCCACGTGAGCAATCTTATACGCCTCCATCAGAGGTCTACTGCTTCCAGCGACCATAATCCAGTCATCATTAATGATCCTAGGCCACTCAACACGGGTCTTACTTAGGCTCAGTTTTAGAGTAAGCTCAGAGCTGGTCTCAAGAGCAACCCCACAAAGCTCCCCATCACCCTGTGCGGCATGCACATCACCAAAGACAAGCAAGGCTCCCCTGTGGTTAACGGGTAGTATCAGTTGCGCTCCCTTAGCCACATCAGGAGAATCCATGTTGCCCCCATATTCACCGGGGGTCAAACTCATCTCAACCCTACCATAACGCGGGGCAACACCAATACTACCGATAAATGGATTCAATGGAATAACAGGGCTCTTTAGCTTGCTTCCCGGCAACATCGTGGTAGCGGTATATTTCTCGAGATCAAGGCTCCACTCATACTTGGTGCTAGGGACAGGATCATTGAGAAGAAGCCTCCGTCCCGGAGCCTCTTCGGTTAGACCACCGAAATTACTCGCGTTTCTACTCCAAGCCGAGTCTCGATTCAACCGGATATCCTGAATATCGATGACCAAAGAGTGTCCGGGTTCAGCGCCCTCGACATAGATTGGCCCTGTTAATGGGTTAGAGCTGCTGAACACCGTATCTGGGCTGCTCTGCCTCAGTTCAGCTAGTATCTGTTCTCCCTTCGCATCATACCCCCCGGCATCTACGGTAGTCGCGGTGATTGTATCACCGGGCTTTACATTAAGCTCAGGTGGGTTTGGACCATAAGTATGGTAATATTTAGTTGGTTGAAACCTGTGAATCATACTTCCTCTATGGTTTTAGAGATAGATAACAAGTATGGGCTCATAGGCTGAAACTTTGTGTTTGCTTCTCTCTTTCTTTTTTCATTCACAACAATCAAGGGTAGAACTAATGTGTAGTAGGCTGTCATGAGGAGAACTAGTACTGTGCCCCACATATTGTTCCCAAATCGAAGAAGAGTTTTGCGGCTTTAACAGATTGTAGGTAAGGATAAACACATACAATCAACCAAAAGAAGACAGTCTGGTGAAAAAAAGGAGGTTAGGTTAGCTATGTTCTCCACTTTTTCCTGTAGTTTAAAATGGAAAAAAGGGTATACCTAAGGTTTATGGAACGATAATAGATAAAATATGGAGAAACGATATAGACACAGGGACTAGAGGTGGAATTTCCTCGTAGTATCCTCCAATGTCGCCTCCAAGATGTCCAGACCTTCATCAACCTGTTCACGGGTAATAACCAGAGCCGGCATCATCCGAAGAATGCTGGTATTCCAGCTACTGCCAATCAACAACCCATTCAGTTTGAGCTTCGTAGCGAAATACTGCATCGGATTCTTATCGGGATCCATCTTCTCCTCTCTGGGCAAGTCTCTTGGTATGAGGCTCTCCTTTGATTCCCGATCCTTTACCAGCTCGACCCCCATGAATAAGCCCAAGCCCCGGATATCCCCTATTATATCCACGCGGTCCATCATGCCCCGGAGTTTATCCATCATATAGGCGCCCATTTTTGCTGAATTTTCTGCGAGGTTTTCTTTCTCATAGTAGTCGATGACGGCTAGGGCTGTGGCACAGCTGACAGCGTGCCCGCTATAGGTGTAGCTGTGTGGGAACCCCTTCTCATCGAAGTGATTTGCCATCTTTTCGCTGATTACACAGGCTCCTAGGGGAACATAGCCGCATGTGATGCCCTTTGCATAGGTCTCTACATCAGGCACTATGTCCCAGTGTTCGTATGCGAACATCTTACCTGTTCTGGCGAAGCCTGTCATTACCTCATCAAAGATCATCAAGATGCCTTTCTCATCACATATCTCCCTAATCCGTTTCCAGTACCCGTCCGGGGGCACAACCTGCCCCGCCCAGCTACAGATGGGCTCAGCCATAAAGGCTGCCACAGTGTTCTCGCCTTCCTTCTCGATGGTATATTTGAGGAACTCTGCGCAGAATAGCTCGCATTCTGGGTAGGTCTTCTTGTATGGGCACCTGTAGCAGTAGGGGCTGGCTATGTGTTTGAATTCCTCAAAGATGCTCAAGCCCTTGAATTGTCTATTTCTCGCGGAACCACCAACACTCACCATACTATAGGTCGAGCCATGGTACGCGTCCCAGAAACTGATTATCTTGGGGGCTTCACGGTACAACTGGGCTAGCTTTATGGCTACCTCGTTTGCCTCGGTTCCGCTATTCCCAAAGAATGATTGTACTAGGCTGGGGGCTGTGATCTCTGCCAGTTTCTTGGCTAACGCTATCTGGGGCTTATTATAGTAGCTGGGGCTCGCATAGGCTAACTCGTCAAGCTGTTTCTTTGCTGCCTCGATGGGTACACGGTTCCCCATACCGATATGGACATTGTAAAGTTGACTCATGAAGTCTAGGTACCGCTTTCCCTTGGCGTCCCAGACATTCAACCCTTCACCACGGGTCATAACCAGTGGTTTATAGCCTTGGCGGGGCTCCCAACGTTGAACAAGATATTTTTTAGCTTCATCCAGAAGCTGTTTTTCATTCTCCTTTTCTGATTTACTCATAGAACAACAAATTGAAATTGTTTTATGGTTTTAAGAAGTTTTAGATACCTTGAAACGATGTTTGCTCAGTTTTAGGGAGGCGCGCCTAAAACATTAATACAAGTTTCACGAGATTACAGGTACCGAAACAGCATACGGTGAACACAAATGAGCCAAGAAAACATAATCTACATTGGAAGAAAACCAGTAATGGCCTACTGTCTCGCAGTAATGACAGCGCTAAAAGACGCACAAGCAGAGGTAACCCTCATGGCACGTGGAAGAGCCATCAGCAAAGCAGTTGACGTTGCAGAGGTAGTGAGGAACCAGTTCATATCGGACCTTGGAATCAAGGAAATTAGTATTGGTACAGAGCAGCTTGAGACAGAGGATGGAAGCCCCAGAAACATCAGTAACATAGCAATCGTAATGGCGAAAGAATAGAACCCTTGATTCTAGTATCTTTATTTTTGATTCTTGATATAACCAATGAGCATTATTAGCGTTAAACCAATTACCAATGAAAATGGTTCAAATCCTGGGACATGATCAGATTCAACAGGTTCAGTTACTGTAATAGAGAATGTTCTTCGTGAGTCTTCGAGTTCAACCCAGTTATCATTATCATTATAGAAAAGCCGCAGAATAAACTCCATTACACCGCTCTCAGTAGACTCCATGTAGTGGCTGAAGTTGGATGAGCCGTCTCCATCGAGGGCAAACTGGTTCACTGTATAGTTTACTGTATATGTTGGGTCTGATAGGATGCATTTTACCTCGGTGCTCTTTGGTATAGAGTAATCTATTATGGCTTTAATCTGCAATATTTCTCCGGTGTTTATTGATTCTGGGCAGTTGATTGAGTATAGGCTTATGTCGAAATAGGTTTGCTCTATAACTGGAGGCTGTACAGTAATTATTACTTCTGTAGAGTGACTGTTATTGAACTCATCAAAACCAGTGACAAGGATAGTATATTCTCCTTCCATTAAGCTATTGATTTCCAAAACCTGTGAATTATTTACCCAGTTAAGGTCACTTCCCTCGATCGCCCATGTAATATTGAGGATTTCTGCGTTAGAGCGTGTTAACAAGCTGATTTTATCTCCTTGGCGTGGATTGGATGGGTGCCGGATCAAATCAAATGATATCTCGTCTGTCGAAATGAATGTAAAATTAATCAACCCCGATAATTCGGGCCAATTGTAGAGTTCCCAGAGGGTAGTTCCCATCCCGATGGCTCGGGAGGAGTTGTAGTCTGTGAATATCAGTGGGGGGGTGATGAGATAGCTTACTGTCTCATTGTATTCTAGGTTTCGTGAGTAGGTTAGTGAGTTGATTTCCCATTTGTTATCTAGTTCGATATAGGGGAAGGGTCCATTGATTGGATCAAGGTAGATGTCTAGGTATCCGTCTGAGGTTGCGGTGTAGGATATGTTGAGATAAGGTATCTCGGTCTCATGCAATACTCGCCATGTGGTATACCCTTCTTGTTGGTATTTCATTAGTTGATAGAATCCCTCTGTGAAGTTGTAGGATGATATTTCGGATAGGGTCGTGTTCTGGGACTCGGTTGCCATGCAGCTAGGTGTGGCTATGATGATGATGGTTAGCAGTATTGCTGGGATTATGAGTTTTGATGGTCTTTCCCACACCCATCTGTATGATGGCATCTCATTCACTAGTGTGGAGGTGTTTTTAACGATGTTTTAGCTATGTTCTGGATTATTGATATGGATTAGAGTGTTTGGTGTGTGCGTTTTTGTGTTGATTAGTCCGTGTTTTTGTAGGGATCAGGATCGAATATAGGCTGTTTTGGGGGTTCTTTCGTGGGATACAGCCTTGTTTTCGCTGGGTTGCGTTACCCCCCCCCCCTCCCTGTTAGCGGCTATTCTATTAACCCGATTTTTCTGTTGAACTGATCTTGTTTTCGTTGTTCTTCCTCGGCTTGTTTTTCGGCTGTTTCTAGTACGATGCTTAGTCCAAGAGCGTAGGTTTCGCGGTCTAGTTCGCCGAGGCTGTGTACTGTTCTTCTACCGTATCGTTGGGTTAGTGTGTTGAATACTTGTGTTCGTTGCTGCATGATGCTTTTGGGGAGTCTTACGGTGATTCGCTGTTTGGGCTCAGGAGGTTTACTGCCCTTCATATGGTGCCCATAGAGGTACCAGACAAAACGACCATATTCGGGGAGCTTAACCATAATAGAAAGTATCTGTATGTAGCTGAAAACAGTAGTGTAACGTCTTAACCTTGAAAACCAGAGTTTTAAAGGGAATGTAGTATTAAATATTAATAGAAAAGGTACCTAGAATCGAAAATTATCTATATCCCCAAAGTAAATAATGTCTCGAAAGAAAAAAATCTCAACGATCATTTTGATGGTCTAAGATAGAGAGACTAGGAGCGCGACAAAAAAGGTAATAGTACTCTAAAAATAAATCATATACTTGAATTAATCAACAATTCCTAAAAGTGTTGACAATTATGAAACAACTAAAAAATATACGAACAGCATAAGATGAATAATAAATGAGAATATTCACTAAAATATGGACGTGCTAAAAAACGACAGAACTTTGAATTAGTAGTGTAAAACTAAGAGTGTTCAGTTTGATAGAGAACTAGAAAAGTAGATTGATACAAAACTAAATATTTGTATTTTAGATTGTGAATGATATTACGATGAATGCTGAATATTTAGAGGATTATGAAAAAAAAGAATTAGGGTATTATATGAAATCTTTCTCAAACTTGAGATCGGGTAAAATTGATAATGCGAAAACAATTCTTGATAGAGGACGTTTTTCTAAGCTAAAAAACCCAGTAGCTTATTCGGAAGGTCCTGAAATAAATCATTATTCAGTGATTCCTTTTTACGGCTCCACAATTGTGCCTGTTTATGCAACCCGAGAATCAAATTGTTATGAATCAAATGGGTTTGAAGCTCGAGAATTGGATAAATTAATTGATTTTTCGAAAGATACGGGAAAACTTCAATTTGTACTTGCGTCATCACCCTCAAATTATATTGGGTTAGATTACTTAGAACCATTATTTATTGAACTTGAACCGCCTCAACACACGAAAGTTCATCCAAGTTACTTCATGCCAAAGGATATTTTTGATGAATATTACGCGGAGTTTGACGTTTTAGCTTCTACATGGTTTAAAAATTCAATAATTGAGTATTTTTGTCAAAATTATCCTAGAAACGCGGCGATAAATATCTATCAATCCTTTGCTGGTACCTATATGTGTTTAAAGTTTTTTGGATTTGATGCGTATTCGGATATTATTATTGAAAAGATGATGGAAAAAAATACCATTCTAATTGACTATATTGAACTGTGTGATTTATTTTTAATTCGTCAATTGGTTGAGATTTTTGATTATATACCTAATTATAGCAAAGATCGACTAAATAGAATTACTAGAAAGATGAAGTATGATAATAATACTGATAATAAACAAAAGAAAAATGTTGGTAATTTTACATTTCCCTACGAGATCGGGAATCATTTGATTGACAAACTAACGTATAATCCCGGGGATTTTTACGGATGTTTGGATATTATTGAAAAATATAAACAAAATGATTTACAAAAATTGATAGCTGATTTTGATAATGCAGTTAAGTTAAAACAAATTGATATAATAGAAAAAAGCTCGGAAGAAATAGGGATTGTTTTTGACAATATATGGGATGAAGCAAAAAAGATTCAACACGACCATAATAATCTAAACATTCTCATTCCAGTATCGATAGGAACTGTGGGAATAATTTCCACAATATTAGGTAATCAACCAGGGATTTTAAGTTCTCTTGGGTTATTAGTTGCGGATAAAGCATTTCCTCAATTTTCAGAGGAAATAATTAATAAAATTCTAAAAAATGGATATGAAAACTACGTTCTTTCAATATTTGACTTCCAAAAGAAATATGAATTAGTTTGAAATGTAAATATAATTTGAGTTAATAAAATGACGTTTACATAAAAACTAATGAGATCAAAGTTTTTTTTGATAAATTGGTAAAAATTATCTGGGTTTTCCTCAAATCCAAGTATAGTCATAGATTTTACAAATTCATGATCAGATCCAGGATGAGCTGCGCTAGTGTTTATCTAAGTGCTTCTATAGCAAAAGAATTGAGAAAATTTTTTTAAAAGCAGTCACACACACAATCTCATAAAAATACCCCTAGTAAGTGGGTTGAGTAGGTGCTGGGGATGGGATTTGAACCCACGCTCTTTATCCGGCTACGGCACTGGTGCCTTTAACCTCTGGATCATGAGTCCAGCGCATTAGCCAAGCTATGCTACCCCAGCTCTCCAATAATTCCTAGGTACTACAATTTAAAGAGTGATGTTACACAAGAATAACATTATTCCACAAGCCTCGGATTGGTCAAAGCCACAGGTTTACCACCCCGAGTGTACACTCTTGGCGTCAACATGTGCAATCCATTCCCCAGACTATAAGTCATAATGCCTGCCAGATTCGCCACGTTCAGGGCGTTGTTCTCGCCATCACGGCTTATCGCCTCAACCACATCACCAATCTCATAGCCTGTATCAGTTAGATCAAGGAGGAAGTGATTCACCGAGACAGTGCCCAAGACATCCTTGATCTCGTCTCCTACTCTTATCTTGCCCTTCTTGGTCAAGCCCCTTGGGAACCCATCATAATATCCGATATGTACTGTGCCTACCTTCATACGCTTGGGGGCGACGAAACGTCTGCTATATGTGAGGGCTTCGCCTTTCTCAACCATCTTAACATGTTCTATTCTGGCTTTCCAGCAGA
>CAZZFH010000033.1:0-2208 GCA_964653295.1 uncultured Candidatus Bathyarchaeia archaeon
TTTGACTCATTGCATATCACGCCCAGGTATTCGGCTAAGATTCCCCATGTTTCGGGTTCTGGGTACGCTGGTTTGCCTACCCGGTGGTTCTCAAAGCGGTACAGTACGTGAAATTGCTCAATGATGTCACTCGGCAGGATGTCCCGTGAGTCGTGCAATGGCACCATTTCCATAAGTTTCCCGCGAAGCGTCTCTGCGACGGGCTCTATCTCCCACCCGTGAATATGTTTTCTATGGGTCATGCCTGAGCCTCCATTATGAAAGGAAGCAACGGTGCATTCGGGTCAGCTGCCGTTGACTTGATGAGTTCAGCCAATGTTCCCTGGGTTCCATCTGGGAGACTCAGTACTATGTTCGCGGAGAACTCCTCAATCATGTCCGTGATGCCAAGTCTTACAGAGGCGAGCCGATGCTCAAGGTGGTCATAGAAGAACCGCCAGCTCACCTCATTCAGTTGTTTCGGTGGGCTTCTCTTCATCTTCTGGTAGATCTGGGGTACTTCGAGTTTGAAGTGAATCACCCGTTTGGTCTCGGATCTGTTTGTGTCGAGTACCATCTCAATCATAATCACTTCTGAGCCATTCTTCTTCACTAAGGCATAGTCAAGGCCAGCTTCGGTCAGCAGCCCTGTAACCATTCCTTTAAGGCGGTCTACTGATAGCATGGTTCCACGCCCAGGTATGGTATGCAGTTCTTTCTGTGTGAGAACCAGCTTACGGGGAATCAATATTGGTCCTCCTTCACGCATTTTCCCTCCTGATAATATGGGCACCGGGTTTCATCCGGTTTTATGCAGTCTTCTCTGAAGCCTGGAGGGCAATTAGCTGAGGCTCTTCGGAAGATTGATCGGAGGATATCCATGGTTCCAGAGGAGCCTTGTAAAGTATGCAGTGTTGATTCTATGCCTCCGAGGAACCCGAGTGCTGCTCCAATGATGTAAGCTAGTAGGATGAGGACACCAGTTTCTATCAAGGCTTAGCCTCCTTGAGGGCATTTAGAAGTCGTCTTCGGGTCTCCAGTATTTCTTCTCGTTCATACTGGGTCTCGGCTCTATTCCACCTTCTCAGTGTTTCGAGCCACCTTTTATCCCAAGCCCATAAATCTAGGGTTTGGTATTCTTCTACTTGGAGCATTGGAGTGGTTTCTGCCGGCTGCAAACTTACAGAACCTCCCTCTGCTCCACTTGTTTAATTCTCATGGGTGTTTTTCACGTCCTCTGCGTGTGTCCAGCGCTTCTTTGAGGAGTACCTGGACGATGTTGGATTTGCTCCGGTTCTCTTCTTCTGCGAGGGCTTTGATCTGTGCCATGAGTTCCGTGTTCAGGGTCACTGTCAACCGATTAATATTCATCAGATATCACCAAAAATAATCAATGCCTGATTATTTAACGATATTCGTGTGCATGATGCATCATTGTGCACCGATAAACATATATGAAGAAAGGTGTATTTTGATGCACAGAGGTGTCTGAAAGTGGCTAAATTGGATAAGAAACGGGTAACCATAACATTCGAAGGAGAACCCCTTGAATGGATTGAGCAGAAGATCTCTGAAAAAGTCTTCCACAACTACCAACATGCGGTCGAATACTGTTTGATGAAAACCTATCTGTTAGAGTTTAACCGGTTCAGCCACGTCAACGTATACGATGACCACGCCACCATCTATGATAACCTCAGGAAAGAGATGGTAAACGTATACTTCAAGACAGACCCTTATTGTGAGAAATGCGAGGCATCAGACTGCGAACACGTAAGATATGCGTTAACCTTACCTAAAGTAGTGGACCCGCTTCGGGAAAAAGGCTGGATAATCAAAGAAGGACACATACTAGCAAAACCAAACTAAAACAAGATCCAAAAAACACTCCACTTTCAACTAGATATCTTGAGTTTAGGGTTTCAGGGGCTTACTCTCCTTTAGGTCACTCCCAAACGATAAAAATTACTACCTGGTTGGTTAAGCTGTTTATTGGTGAATACAATGGGTTTTAACCCAATCGGGATAACTAACGTGTTATTTAACCAGTAATGCCAATTCTGTATAATCGCTTGATACAAAACCAAGTGCTGTTCTTCTATCTATCAGCTTATTTTAAATAGTAACTTTTAGCATTATGAAAATATATTGAGCTCTATTAGCGAGGCTGATTTTCATTTCAGTGAACTCATTCGTGAGTGTTGGCGTTTATGGAATCTAGGGTTTCCC
>CAZZFH010000033.1:2218-12042 GCA_964653295.1 uncultured Candidatus Bathyarchaeia archaeon
CCCGTTGGTTATAGGCATGGTAGGGTTTGGCTTTCAGAGGCAATAATAGATCAACCTGCAGATATTGATCCTGTTTGTGTTTTTTCGTTTCTCGTTGACCTTTATCGATTAAGAGACTTAGACCTTGTGGGAAAATATGAAGTAAAAATAACACACAATGAACCGTTAAGGCTTCAATTAGTACCTTCTAATAAGCAGAGTATCAAATTTAATTCCAAGTCTCACTTGCTTGAACTAGCGATTGATTCCTTAGCTAAATCATGTTCACGCTATGACGAGTCTCTCCTATTTACTGATTTTACTTGGGTCTGTAAGAGTCTAGATGGTCTTGAACTTAGAATAAAGAATCCAGAAAGTGGAGAATATTTTGAAGGCATTTGTGAATTATTAATCACAGAATGTAACCTAGAGAAAGTATCTATAGTTTTAGAAATAGATGACAAAAAATATCAGCTTTTATCAGGTATTCATAGAAACCTATTTGCTCGTCCCATCCATTCACATGATGGTGTCTTGCTCTCCTTCAAAGCAGAATGCACAATGGAGAGTTGTTCAGATGAATGGGCTACATCGTTGAACCGTTGGGGAGATAATCTCTACCCTACAGACTCAAGAAAAGGTAGCATCCAACAAAATATTCTTCTCACAGTTGAGGCTGAGGTCGAAAATGAACAAAAAAACTGTATAGAATATACAATCGAAAACGATTTCTCCCCAAAAGGGGACTGGATAAATCTTCAACCAAAAACCGGAAACAATGTTAACGCCTACTCTTATTGGGAAAAAGGCATCGAGTCAGGAGAAATGCACATAGCATTAAACCAAAGCAACAACATCCTAGACTGGAGCGACGCAGATAAATGGCAAATGATAGACATTGACGAATCAAATCCTTATAGACTAAAAATAAGGGCTCAGAAAGGGTCAAAGAGAAAACAACCCAGCAAATCAGGTTACATAAAACCCGCCGATATAGGAACAACCTCCCTAATCCAGAGAAAACAAAACATTATAGACAAAGCAATAACCAGAAACACCCTACTTGAAGAACCAGCACAATATCCAAACAAAAGCGACTTCCAATTCATGTCACGGCTATCCACACAGGGAACCCTTCAACTACTTCAAGGACCGCCAGGCACAGGAAAAACATGGACCGCCTCACAAATAGTCCAAGACACCCTCGAATGGAACCCCACCTATAGAATCCTACTATCAGCAAAAGAACATCTATCTTTAGACCACCTCTGCAAAACCGTAGCAGAAAAACTGGAGAAAACCGGGCACCACATAGTCAGAATAAAAACCTCTGACCCCTACTACGAAAATAAAGAAGAAACAGACCCATACTCACCCGCAAATATTGGACTAAAAATAGTCGAACAAATAACATCAAAAACCAATGACCCGGAAAAACAGAAACAAATACAAGAATTAACCCACCAAGACGGAGTAATAGCCACCTGGGTAGAAAACCTCGCCATCAAAACAGCCGCTGTAATCTGTGTAACAACACTCGACAGCTATATCGAGACACTACTAACAAGAGACAACGAGACATTTGACCTAACAATAATAGAAGAAGCTGGAAAATCCTATCCCAGCGAACTACTTGGACCCATGTCCATAAGCATGAACACACTTCTAATCGGAGACCACCAACAGCTACCACCCTTTGAACTAGCCTCAATCGAAAACGCGCTACAGAAAACAATCAACAAGACATTCAACAAAAAAATAGCTCAAACAAGAAACCAGAAAAAAATAGAAAAAATAGCATTCGCACCATGGGATGAAGTAGATCACAATGAAACAAAATCCGAGATCTATCAAAACTCCAAACCATATCTACAACCATTCAATCAATGGTTCAACCAATACCCTGAAGCCTCAGATACACTCAGAAACCAATGGAGAATGTTCCAAGGACTATCCTATACAATAGGCACAATATTCTATAATGAATCCTTTAACTGGAAAAAACAAAACAAATACCAAGAACAAGATCTACCTGAACCCTGGAAAAACAAATCACGCCTACTCCTAATAGACCACCCCCACACATCCATAGGAGGAACCAACGAAAAGAAGACAGCCGGAGGCTCACTGTATAATCAAGCTGAGCTAAACACAGCACTACCAATACTAAAAGACCTAATCAAAAACAACTACAACGTCGTCTTCCTAAGCCCTTATCTAAGCCAAGTAAAAGCAATGCGGTCAAAAATATCTCCGAAACACCACAACAGAATAAGAACCGTCGACGGGTTTCAAGGAAGAGAAGCAGATTTCATAATACTAAGCCTAGTACGAAACAATACAAGAACAGGAAACAGACGTTGGGGCTTTGTCAGTAACCCAAGAAGGCTAAACGTTGCCCTTTCACGTGCTAGGGAAGCAATAGTAATACTAACCTCAGTCCAACACATCGAAGAAACAGATTGGGAATACGAAAACAACCACCTCTCCAGAATCTTAGAGTCAATCAAGAACTTGGGCAATGTTATCGATCACCGGGAAATAAAGAGGACTGAGAATGGCTGAGTCACAATACGCAATGATACAGATTCCATACCAAATTATTCACTTAGACCTGATTATAGAAGTTGAACACCCGCTTAGAATACCATGTGAACTTGTACAAGAAATGCCCAATCTTGAGCATTTTTTTGGAACTGACGAAGATATAGTCAGTTCCTCAATACTGCGTTTGGTCTATTTGTCGAATAGACTCGCTAAAGAACCCGATAAACTGGTTCAGGAGATCCCAATATCTACAAAAATTGTTCGAGATATGATAAAAGGACATTTTTGGCCTATCCGTGAAATAACAATTGATCCAGAAGAACACCAAAGCTTTTCAAATGTTAAAATAGAACCAAGAATAGTTACACAAAACCTTGACTCAGAAAAATTATCTGAAATGATTGAGCCCGTTAAAGGATATCTTGCTAAACAATCAGAAATAGACCGAGATGAACTAATTCAACATATTAGAATAGAACAACACAAACTAGAGATAATAGACTACTCCGCATCCCAAGTACGTTTAATCTCCTCAATAGATGGACGAAAACAATGGATCTACGATAGTGGATCATTTGGATCATTGATCCCAGACTTTATTGAGACCGTACCAGGGTTTCAACCTGTATTACCTCCGATCAGAGAGATAGAAACAGATTATCCCCTGGCTCCAGAGGTTGAGGCCCTAATTAGTCTAAGAAAAACACGATCCTTCACTGATCGCATTGAACTCGGAAAAATAATATGCAAAAACCTTCCCAAGCAAATAACGGAGGAGCAAAATAGCAGACTAGAATCCATCCAGACAATAGTCGGATCAGCCAAAGATATGTGGGACTTTGCAACTCAAGTAATAAAAACCTCAAACAAATCCGCATTACTGCTGTCTTCATTCACAAATACATATAGACTCGATTACGCAGTCGAGCAAATAACTCAAGCGAAGCTAGACTCAGATTTAGAGCAACTCTATATTTCGATTGGGGAACCAGACCGTACCTCTGGAATAGACTACATGCAAGATTCAATTAAGTATCTGAATTCTTTAAAAGAAAAACTATCACCCAAGATAAGCATCATTGGTGGAGTATCCCAAGTGCCTAATCACGTCAAACTAGTAATTTCAGATACAGGATGGATTCTACTCACGTCAAACAATCTCCTAAGCAGCTCCCCTGAAAACTTTGTACTAGAATCTGGAACTATAATAAAAGACACCCGACTGGCACAGAAGCTAATCAGAATAGTAGTCGAAGAAAAATGGATACCTAATACAATAGTATCGCAGCTTACGATGATGCAACAGAAACTATACCCAACACAGTACACAAAACCAGATACCACTATAATACACAACAAACTCGAAAAAACATATCAAAACTTAAACGTAAAAAACTCTAAGAAACAACAATTCGCATTAACCGCCCTAGAAAACCAGTTGCAGAAAATCGCTGAACGCCCCAGATATAACATAATACTAAACGAGCAACACCGAAGCATATTATTCGATTCAACAAGAAGATTCTATGAGAGACTTATCCTCGCAAGTGACGGTCTCCGAGAATCAGGTCTAGACAAGGCGGTAATAAACTCAATAAAACAACGAACAGAATACCTAAGAAAAAATAAACACAAAAAACCAACGATCCAAATATGGTGGGGTAGAAACGCACCAGGATCACAACCGATAGATGGACAAGATATCAAAGAAAGAGAACAAGCTAAACAAAGACTTGAACTACTCCGAGAAATTAAAACAGCAGACATCCACCCAAGACACTCAAATGAACCAATGGAAACACACGCAAAACTAATCCTCATAGATGACTGTCGCTTAATCTTAACCTCTGATAACTTCATGGCGTTTGGAGACCCAGAGTTCTATCAAGGGGATGCCGGAGAATTAGGTCTCCTAATAGATCATCCAAGAATATCAAGGCAGATGAGAGGTCAAATGGAACTCTGGCTCCAAGAAGCTAGAGAAAATAATGATCTAACTAGATGGGGAGCGGCAATAGCTGATGAAATATACTATCAATCATATTCTCCATTCACTGTAATTCCACTTGAGAATGCTATCAAAGAGTTACTGTTGAGAGTTCTTGAGATATCATCGATAAAAGAAGATTGGAATTATCAATTTAATAATTTAAATCATCAAACAGTTATCCAAACAATAGTTAATAGTTCTTGGAATAATGGTGGAATCATAGGATTATTCCATGCCTCAGGAGCAGGGGCTGGTCAAAAATCAATTTCAGTTGAACAAACCCTTGTTAGTTTAGGTGGCGATCCAATCTGGCGTGAGTATACTTTCGAAGAAGACCAGTTTTCAATTAAAATGAAGAACTATCTAAAAGAGTCAATAAAGGAGAAAGCTAAAAATTATCCACTAACACCCAAAGAATTTTCACAAGCACTAATAACTGAAATGAAAAATCCATACGATTGGAATGCATTCACATCTGTTTATGGTAATATCCTGCAGAAAAATTATCTATATAATCTCAGATTGAGAAACGAAAAACCAGCTGAGTACTTACAAAAATGCCTTGAATACTTAGAAATAGATATACGGGCGGAATCTCCATGGATATGGATTAGAAAGAGGAGTGTGGATACGAATATCGAGACGTGATTCAGAACGATCTAACATTTCTAGACGGGGGACTTCTTCTTCACGTACATTAACACAAGTTGAAAGAGATAACAGATCACGTCAACTAAATCCACAGGATAAACTCTATCATCTCTCAAGAAGCCTCGAACAACCAAAACAAAATAAAGACTGGAAAACATTGATGGATCAAGTAGCTGCATCAAGAATACAATCCAATGCAGACAAAACAGATAAAAACCAAGACTTTAAACAACGAGCGCAATCAGCTGCTGCACGAAATGAAAAAAAATAATCTTTCTCTTGACATTAATCAATAGAGAAGGAAAGTTGTTTCTTCAATAGTTCAGCAATGAATATCAGAATTACTTTCTGAAATTCAATCATAACTGAGGTTTGGGATTTGAAACTCACCAAATGATATTGAAACTAGCGAAAGACGCTTTACAATAAACCTTAGGCGACATTGAATGGTTATTTATGTTGTTTGAGAACGTTTCTTGTTTCCGTAGGGTACTCTGCTAACAGTTTATCAATGAAGACCTTTGCTAGGTGTTCTTTGAGCTCTGACTCTGTTAGGTCTAGGCGGTAGACTCGTTGGTGTCCTCCTTTTCCTGTTTTTTCTGTGTAGCTTAGTATGTCTTCATCTACCATTGTGTTCAGGCTGTTGATTATGCTGGCTCTGCTCATGGGTTCTTTGAGTATCTCATTTACCTCGTTCCATATGGTTCTGCTGTTTGCTCCAGTGGATTTATGTTTCCATAGTATATGTAGTGCTTCGACTTGGTAGGGTTTGAAGAACATCTCTAATCCTTGTTTATCTGTGTCTAAAGATAGTGGCAATTTATTTCAAACGTATTTATGGTTTACTTTAATATAAAATAACCTGATAAAGTTGGGTTAGACAGGCATAAGAAACTGGATCATTTGTTCCTGGCCAGAAGCAGCGCTTTCTCGATCTCCTGCTTGATAAACTCCTGCTGATTCTCTCTGAACGTCCTGAGTTCAGCCTCCAGTTGCTGGACCACATCTCCCTGCCCTCTCTTTGCTTCTTCAAGTTCCTGGCGTAGCCGCTCAACCTCATCCGTATCAATCAACCCATATGGCTCACTGCTTGACAATATGTT
This sequence comes from uncultured Candidatus Bathyarchaeia archaeon, assembly GCA_964653295.1. Taxonomy (GTDB): domain Archaea; phylum Thermoproteota; class Bathyarchaeia; order TCS64; family TCS64; genus RBG-16-57-9. The sequence continues at coordinate 8,489 of CAZZFH010000033.1, forward strand.
AAGTTTAGGCATAGCTTTACGGTACTCTTTCCAAACCCACAGCTTATCCCTGTGAGCTTGGTTGTACTCGTTAGGATCTACCTCATGCTGCATGAGGAACTCGGCTACGCTGCCTTTGCTGGGGCTTTTCTCCCACTGTGATCTGAATAAGTCCCGGCACTCATGCGGGCCCATACCGCTACGTACCCTTACGCTGGGTTTGCCTTCATAGTATCCTAGCTGCTTGATCTGCCTTAGCCAATACGAGTATAACGCTTTCTTACTCAAAGGCTGCCCCCACTGGTTTACGAATATAGCTCCCTCTTCTCTGCCTCGTTCACCTAGGTATTGTTTAACCGCCTCAAGCGCGTCCCCGGCAAGTATTGTGTAATAGTCCTTCTGATACTTCTGACCCTTGCGCCCTACCTGAGGAATTATCACATATTCTGGGTTACCCTTCAAGTCCTCAACAAGTCGCTTGTACCCAGTGTTGCTCCATAAGATCAACTCATCTCGCCCCATCCCCGCCATGAACATGCTGAGAATGGCGGCTCTGTAAAGTGTGTTAGATTTTAAGATGATGCCTCGTAGCTTCTCAGGTGTGAGCTTGCTCAACACTTCAGGTCTGTCTGGTTGATAGTTGATCTGCTCACTCGGTAGCTCTGTGCGGCACGCTTTGAAGAGGCCCCGGATCTGGTTGTATCTTTGTTTAAGCGTGGTGTGCCTTAGATTCATTGAGTTAATCCAGTCAATCAATAGATCAAGCACATCATAGCGTTCCCCGTTGTCAGCTTTGCGCTGATATTCAATGAGGTCATCTATGCTAAACTCTCTGAACTTTGCGCTGTTCTCCTTGTAGAACTCTATAAAATAATGAATAGTGTAGAGCGCGTTAGTATGACTGCCCGGGCTTAGGCGGCTGAGGTATCTCTGCACACTTGGGCTACCATCTAAATAATCAACCTTCCTCTGCATTACATTATTCTCTCCTTCAATCACGGGGTTTATCTTTACTACCTTAGACATATTTATCATATTACATATTGGGGCATGGTTCCACACCTTGTTCAAGCATTTCTTCTTTGGGTGTTCAGGACAAGCAGCATCGAGGTCATACGTGTATTCAATATTATATTGGGGTCTATGAACGCTGTCCTTGTTTTCAAGGTCGCCTCCACATATTATAGCTGGGAGAATGGTGTTCTGAGTGGTCTCAGTTTCGCTGTATTTCCCATTGCGTCTATCTTTGACTCTGTTGGTATGCAGGATACATTGGGGTTATGCTTCGTGTTGGCGTCTCTTTATTTGATGCGTATGCGGAGTTTTTGGTCAGGCGTCTTTCTTGGATTGGCTTGCCATTCCCGGATCGAGTTTACCCTTGTATCCTTTCTCATCTTGGCTGGGTTTGTTATGCGTGAGCGTTTGTTCACTGATAGCCAGCCATACATACTGGGGTGGCTTGCTGCATGGGGGCTGCCCTCTCTTCATATCTATATCCAGACAGGTAACCCGGTCTACCCCCTCCAATATGGCTTGTACAGTGTGCTAGGTGGGTATACCAGCAAATTCGCGGGGCAACCTTTCATCAACGTATTATTGGGTTGGCTTGGTTCACGTTTGCATATCTGGACTCGTTCAATTTTTGGAGTAGCCATCATAGTGTTTGGCATACTGGGGCTATTGTTGATCCCGTTTATGGCTCACAGGAAGTGGTATAGATATGAGCCCCCACTCTATCTTGTTTCTACTTTGATGGTCTTGGGGCCATTGTTTCTGCCTTATTTTGAGTCTGAACGTGTCTATTTGTTGATGATGATCCGTTTCCTCATCCCAGTAATCGCGTTGGGGTTACCCGTGTTCTTTCATCAGGTCTCAAAACTAGGGCACGTAGCGGGTATTGGTTCCAATATAAGGCTGATAAGAGGGGTTGTGATTGTTGTCCTGTTGCTGGGGTATCCCTTGATTATTCCCCAGTATATGGGGCTTCAAGGCACGGTGTTGAATGAGTTTGATATAGCTGATCGGGTTGGACCGGATTATCAGGGTGGAACCATTGTATGTGATATCCCAAGTATGCTTTACAGGTTGGTTAATGCGTGGGGGGTCGAGCCTGCTTCTTTGTTGAGTAATCATTATGGTCCCCAGTATTATGGTATTAGTGATCCAGCTGCCTACCTTGACTGGCTCCAACGAGAGGATGTCCAGATTTGGATGTATTATGGGGAGCGGGGTGACCCCGTTTGGATTGTACTCGATGGGAACTATCCAGGGGTCTTGGTCCATCTCTTCGGTGAGCCGAGAGAGGGGAGCTATATGGTGGATCACTTGTTGCTCGACTCACTTTTATAAACCCAGTAGCATACCCCTAGAGCAAGGTGCACTGATTGTCCAGATACGAGGAGCTGGGAGTAGACGTAAAAAAGAAGGGAATCGAGAGCTTCAAAAAAGTCGTGGATAACCTCTATCCCGACGCCTTCTGCGTTATTCAACGCGACCCAGATTACCCCGATACAGGCTTGGTAGTACACACAGACTCCGCCGGCAGCAAACCCATCATGGCGTACATCGGCTACCGTGAGACAGGTGACCCTAAGTGGTTCAGTGGTTTGGCTCAGGACGCCTTGGCCATGAATATCAACGACTTGGTCTGTGTAGGCGCCACCCCTGTATCCTTCGTTGATTATGTTGCATTTAATACCCTGCTCATTGACCGTGTGGAGATGTTGGCTGCCTTATCGGATGGCTTTGGTTATTGTTTGAAGGTTTTAGAGGATGAGGGTACCCCTGTGCTCTTTGCTGGTGGTGAGACCGCTGATCTTCCTGATCTTCTCAGGACACTGGATGTCTGTGTGACTATGTTTGGACGAGTTCCGTTGAGTAAGGTTGTATCGGGGGATGCTATCAAGCCGGGTGACAAGATCATTGGTGTGCGAAGCGGGGGCAAGATCAGGTACGAGAAGAGTGTGAACAGTGGGATCATGAGCAATGGGCATACGCTTGCTAGAAGCTGCCTGATGAAACCAGCGTATGTGGAGAAGTATCCCGAGATATCTCATCCAGCTCGTGGCAGGTATACTGGGCGATTTGGTTTTGATGATTTTATCGATGAACTGGATTGTACTGTTGGGGAGGCCTTGTTATGCCCAACTCGCTTGTTCTCTCCAGTGGCTTTGAAGGTGCTTGAAAATCATGGAGAGACTGTTCATGGTATGGTGCATAATACTGGTGGAGGTAACACCAAGTGCCTCAGACTGGGAAAGGGCATAAGTTATGTTAAGGAGATGCCTGGGCATGATCCAATCTTTGGGTTAATCAAGCAGGAGTCTGGTGTTGAGTGGCGGGAGATGTATCAGGACTTCAATATGGGTGTGGGGTTCGAGTTCATCGTTGACCCTGATTCTGCTGAGGATGTATTGTCTGTTGTTGAGGGCTTTGGTGTCGAGGCTTCTGTGGTTGGTTATTGTGAGGAGTCAAAGGACGGAAATAAATTAACGATAGAGTCTCATTCTGGACGTTTTAAGTATAGTTAGACTAAAGCAGTATTACTGCTGTTTTTTCTGGTTGATTATTCAAAA
>CAZZFH010000034.1:0-5994 GCA_964653295.1 uncultured Candidatus Bathyarchaeia archaeon
GATTTGAACCCCCGACCTCCTGGTTGCAAACCAGGCATTCATACCCCTGAACTACTCGCCCATTCTCTCCAATGAACCACAATCCCAGTTAAAAAAGTTTCACTGATCAAATAACCATATAAATCATCATACAGCATACCCCTCTATGCCTTACAACGCCGTAGTCTTCGATCTCGACGGGACCATAGTAGAGAGTCACATAGACTACGAGAAGATGGGCGAACAAATCAGAGACCTACTTGCAGAGATGGGCATGAAGACCCATATCGAAGACAGGCGCAAAGCATACATGGTCACCAGACAAGGAGCCCAGAGCCTCATAGAATACGGGCTACCCAAGGAAAATCTAGAAACCACACTCAAAAGACTCGATCAAGTCATGAATAATATCGAGCTAGAAGCATTACCCACCATGCTCCTCAAGCCAAATGCTGTCAAAACCCTTACAGAACTACAAGAAACCGGTTACAAGCTAGGAATAGCCACAAGAAGCCACGGAGAATATGCGCAGCAGGCATTAGAGAAATTCAACCTAACCCACTACTTCCACGGAGTAATCGGGAGAGACGAGACCCCACACCCCAAGCCAGACCCACGACACCTCCTGTCCACCATAGAACTCATCAAGGCTAACCCAGCTGAAACCCTATACATAGGAGATACTACCACTGATTTCACCACATCACTGGCTGCTAAAGTAGACTTCATAGGTTATTGGAGAGACGAGGTATGGGCTCAGAGGCTTCTCAATGGTGGCTGTAAAAAAATAATAAAAGACCTGTACGATTTGGTCGAGTTAGCCCGACTCTAATTTCCTGAGGGCATCAGGGAACTCATTGATGTCTCTAATAACTGCGCTGCAATCATGGTAGTGGTCCTGCTGATTATCATAAATATCAACGAGAACAGTTTTCATACCCGCCAAATTTCCGCCAACAACATCTGCACTATACGTATCTCCCACCATAACACAGTTCTCAGCCACTGATCCTGTCTCTTTCATAGCTTTCTCAAAGAGTAACGCAGCGGGCTTCATGTAACCCAATTCATGGCTCACTATCAAAGAATCAAAGATATCATCAAACCTCAGCTTGGCAAAGACCTCCCTGCAGGTGGGTCCATCCATATAATTGGTGATCACACCCAGCTTGTACTCCTTCTTCAACTCGCCTAGCATCTCTGGGACACCCGGGAAAAACTCTGTCTGTTCAGGCCATTTCCTCAGGTAATAATTCCATGCTCCATGGGAGTGCTTCACTGCATCTTCTATTTCTAGCTCGTTGAAGGTATCCTCGATGCGTTGACGATAATCAGGCTCCCTATGTCCAGCCTCTTTTGCTCTCTTCTCCTGAGCCCTAGCAATAGGAACATAGAACTCTATCAACAGGTCATACGGGATATCGACTCCATTCTCAGAGAGATACCTGTGGAAAATCTCTGTGCTGCTCCCCCTCCTCATCAAGTTGGGAGCCTGCACCAAGGTATTCCAGTTATCGAAATAGATGGTATCGATCACTTATCTCGCCCGTTTAGAGGCGACCCGTGGACCGATGAGCATCCAGAGCCAGTCAACGAACTCCCTGAGATTCTTGGTCTGCACATAGACCTCCCCGGGACCCTCAATATACGTCACCAGTCCCTCGCCGCTAAACAGGGTATCCTTCCATGTACCGAATTTCCTTACCTCATACTCACAGGTATCGCTGAAGGCAGCCAAGTGGAAGTTATCCACAACAAGTTGCTCACCCGGTGCTAGTTCATGCTTATCAATGGCACCGAAGCTGTTGATGAACAAATCACCCATACCGGTTGTCTTTATCATGAACAAGCCTTGTCCGAATAAGCCTCTGCTGAAGCCTTCCCACCTGACATCCAAGTCAATATCATGAGTCGATGCAAGATAGGCTGATTTCTGGATTATGTAACCCTTTTGAGGTGACACCTCTAACTTCAATATATCTCCAATAGGCGCAGCTACAAGAGCTACTTTACCTGAGCCCTCTGCTGCAACAAAGTCCGTAACAAAAAGGCTCTGACCACCAAGAATGCTGGTCTTGAGGCTTCCAAGGATGCTTTTCTCACGGGTTCTGGTCCTCACATCGATTGTTGGGCTCATATAAGTGAGGGCACCGGATTCCCCGGTTATCTGCTCTCCCCCCTCAAGCTCTACTTCCAGCATACTGTAACTTGGCTGGTATTTTATTTCATATTTCAAATTACGTCACTAACCACTTTAGTCTCTATATCTAATAATAAATCCAGTGCTGGAAAGAATTTGGAGAGCTATTTTGTAGCCAATTGATAAGCATCAATAGCCGAGATAATAGCCATAACCACGCCGAACCCCATAATCTGATCCTGTGTCATAACATAGGAGAGAACTGCACCCATCAAGAGGGTTCCACCAAAGAAAGCCATCGCCCTCCTACGTGCCCCCAGATAAAACTGGCCTAGACCCGTGATTAAGAAGCTTAATAGAACCGCTATCCAGACCCTCTTCTTTGACTCAGTCTTTATGGGCATCATACCGGGGAGGATTGGCTGAGGAGTATTACAAGCGGGACAATATCTATCATAATAAGGGATCATTGCCCCACATTGATGACAATATTTTGATTTTTCCTCTGTCATTACAGAAAGTCGTCATCCTTCTTGGTTAAATAATGATAGAGCTCAACGAGCAGCCTGTACGCAAAATAGATGCTCGGGATTATACCTACAACATATGCAATTAACTGGACTGTGCTTACTTGCTCACTCATATCTAATCTACTCCCAAGATGGAGAGGCAACTTAAAGGGATTTTGCATACCCTAGAAAGGTACCTCTTGGTAAGGATTACTGCATGGTGAACCAGCGGTGTACATGAATAGCCTTTTCTCGGGCACCATAAACACAGAAGATACTGTTTCTTCCCAGTGATCCTTATCCTTGCTCGGGTCTGGGTGGTGACAGATGCTGGTCGGGTAATCAAAGTGGTCGCTGAGTATATCTTTGAAGCTCTCAAAACTGTGAGCCATTGATGATGATAGCTTCTCGTGTGCCTTGACATACCTGTTGATGCTGCTTGTCTCGCTCAACACGAAATTATCCTTCACCTTGAACGCCCTGTCACCGAGAAAGTGATTGGTATGCGCTATCACGCCTTCCTCTGGGTTGATTATGGATACATCAGTGGGATGAGCCTCAAGATCAACCATTACGCCCTCTCCAGCCAGCATCACGTTGTATGATAGGCTTCTTTTTGCATTCAGTAACGCCTTGGCTGCCTCACTGAACCTTGGGCTATCAAGCATCTTTCTGCAGACAAGGAAAAAGGGCACGGATTCTCCAAGTCGATCCAAGTCCGAGACCATTGCATTGATCACTATACCGATCCCGTTACTGTTGAGCCCCTTGTGCCCAATGATCCCAGCCTCAGTATGCATCAAAACAACTGGACCCTCATCCACCTGAGCCTTCAACACAATACAAGCACCATTCAAACTAACACGATAGTCCCAGTTCTGAGCAAGCAAGGTATCTCCGGATTCTGAGCGCCTAGGTAGGGCGCCAATACATGTACACCCCCCCATCAACTGAGATGGACTCGCCCATGCAAACTCATATCTCCCATTCATAGAAACTATTACCTCAAGATCAGAGTCAACAGCGTCAGCTATGCCCCGCATCTCCTCAACTAGCCCAGCATCATACTCCTTGCATACCTTGATGACCGAATCGGCTCGATTGTAGACATCTTGCTTGGTCATCTTGAGGTTCCTGCTCCACCAGCCAAGATAGTAATCGATGTTATTTTTGACAAGTTCCTGTGCTTGTTCTCCATGCTGGTATCCGCATTCGTACCTTGACCCAGATACTGATATGACGGGGGTCGGTTTTTTCATGGGTATGGCTGTGCTTTTCACCCCAATAAGATTTGAGTCAGTCATCATCAGGCAGAACGATGCTGAACTCAGCGTATACTGGGAAATGATCCGAGACCTCCTCTGTGTATGTCTGGTTCAACCCGTATATTTGATCAAAATAAAAGACATCAGTACTGTCAGCAATGTATTCACTGGAGAAAGTGTAGTTTGTCATCACTAGTCTATCGTATGTCCAACCTGTCTTGGTCATGGTATCAATATCATTACCCACGACCCATACATACTCAGAAGCCATCAAGGGATTATCCATGGACTCCTCATCAAAATAAGACCCATCCGCGTTAAAGTCACCGAGCACCATAATATCCCTCTCGTCCCCCATCCCCCTAACCAGATCAAAGACAACAGTAAGGTTGCCAATCTCATTATACGCATCATCAGGCTTCGTATGAATGCCTATGAGGGTAAAATCGAACTCACCAGAGACAAAACTCGCCACATATGGCTCACGCTCAAAAACATCACCTGTATCATTAAAGACAAAAGCAGACTCAGACAAATACTGGATAGTCTCAGTGTTATAGAAATAAGCATAAGCTTCCTTACTGGTAGTTCGCCCCAGCCGTTCGCTTCTTATGAATGCATAATCAGGACCCTCTAAAGCGTTGATTGTTTCAAGGAAAAATGGCGCCGTAGTCTCGCTGCTATCCCGTATCTCTTGAACGAGCACCACATCAAACTCACGGACTATATGCGCTAATACATTCATCACTTCGGGCTTATCGCGTTTGGTCCGCCCAAAGACCTGGATATTAAAGGCAGCCACCTTGATCTTGCCCCCATCTGTCACAACAGGAATATCAGATTCATCCTGCTCAAGAAAAGGGTCCAGTAAACCACTATCATAAGCAAAGTAAGCAGAAGCCAGTAAAATAACCAAGATAACAGAAGCCGTGGAGTTCTTCTTCATACCACAAAATAGCATGGAGCCGAGTTAAGGCTATTTCTTCTCTATCTGATCCAGCTCAAGCTTCCTAAAGATACTCCTAAGCTGACGCCTCATCTGGGTACGCTCCGTGCTCAAACCAAGATAATCAGCGAAATCCTGAGTCGTACGAACAACGCTGGTCCTCCCGCTCTTCTCACGCTTGATCAACCCCATCTCATCCAGCAGGTTCAAGTGCTTGTAAGCTTGGCTCCCACGGGCATCAGCGATGTCCTTCTGCTCTACAGGCTGATGATATGCGATATAGCTAAGAGTTCTCAGAGTACCCTCACTGAGGAGTGGCTTCAAGCTATACCTGCTAGCTGGTTTGGTGAAATCAGAACGAAGCTGTAAGACTACTCTGTCTTGGGGGAGTTTCACTATCTCCAAGGCGCTGTCATCCTCAACATAGACTTGTTGAAGCATGGTAACAAGCCGATCAGCCTCTATCTCGTTCTCAAGACGAAGTCTGGATACAATATCCGTCAGGTCCATCGGTCTGCTCGCAGCATATAGTATTGCCTCAAGCTCGGCTAGTTTATCGCTCTCAGATATTGCTGCTCCCCCACTTCTTGATGATGTTCTTTTGGTTTAAGAGGTTACTGGATACCCGCAGCGATATCATTCCTATAGTGAAGCCTTCCAGTGATCTTATCCACATCCCGATAAACCATCTTCCTAGCCTCAGAAACCGTATCTCCCTTACCTAACAACGCTATGGCTCGGCTCGTCGTGGTCTTGATAACCCCATTATCATCGTATACAGATGCATAGTAGAGTTCACTGCCTATGCCCTCACCGACACTGATGGGTTCATCCTTGACAGGAGCCGTAGGATAACCCTCAGGCGTCAAATAGACACAGACAGTTGCTTGTTTCTCGAACCCAAAGCTAGGTAACCTGCCCTCGATTATCCCATAACCCACCTCTGTGAGGGGTTTCTCCAAGAGGCTGAGCACATTGATAGCCTCAGGGTCACCGAACCTGCAGTTATACTCAATAAGATACGTGTCATCCTTGGTCACCATGAAGCCCCCGTAGAGAACACCCTTGTAGGCACCATCTGTCCTCCTCATGGCGTCGATGGTCTCACGCATGATCCTTTTTCCCTTCTCCACAGCCTCCTCGGCAAGATCAGGC
>CAZZFH010000034.1:6004-11842 GCA_964653295.1 uncultured Candidatus Bathyarchaeia archaeon
CATGGTCCGCGCAGCTGAAGCTCCCCATACTGCCTGTGTTTGGTCCCTCATCGTTATCGTAGGCTCGTTTGAAGTCTCGTACAAGGGGCATGAATTTCAAGCTCTTCCCATCGCTGAAAGCCTGTAATGTGAATTCCTTGCCGATGAGCTTCTCCTCCATAACCACCAAGCCATCGTCTCTTATCCTTCCTGCGGCGTATTCCTCCACCTCGCCCCGATTCATGAGGTGCTGGCCAGTAATCTTTACACCCTTCCCCCCGGTTAAGACATCGGGTTTCACAGCAACCTCACTGTGAACATCCAAGAACTCCTTGACCTCATCAAGGCTCTTACAGATCCTGTAATCAGGATTCCCCACAATGTTATTCTCTGTGAGAACCCTGCGTGCATATGCCTTGCTCCATTCTAGTCTGGCGGTCGCCTTGACGGGTCCAACGGTTGGTATTCCCTTCTTCTCAAGATAGTCTACCACTCCCACTGCTAATGGTGATTCTGGACCGATAAAGGCGATATCAATATCATCATATTTGGTATAATTATCTAGCTTGTTTAAGTCCATTATATCGACTTGCTTACTGAGGGCTGCTATGCCGGGGTTCAGCTTGGCCATGGCTGCTGTAAGCTCGACTGGTTCCTCTGCTATCTTCTTGGCTATTGCGTGCTCGCGTGCTCCGTTTCCTACCACGAGTACCTTCATGGGGTAAATCACAGTGTTTGAGGATTTAAGAGGCTCCCTGATCCATGTGGTTATATGGTTTTGAATCTAATAGACTGATAGGTGCAGTTATGCGTGGATTGATGATCGATGATCTAGAAAGCTTCAAGATGATAGCCCGCCCAATGTTATCACCGGGAGCAGACAAGATACTCTATCTAGTAACGGTTCCCGATGGTGAGGAGTACCGAACCACTCTCAATATCATGGATAGAAAGACGGGAGAAAATCTTTGGAGCCTAGCTGATGGTGATCCTACTAACCCTGATTGGGCTCCCTATGGGGGTAAGCTGTTATTTACTAGTCGGAAGGGGATGGAGAAGGATGAAAAGGGAACAGGGCTCTGGGTAGCCAAGATTGGTGAAGAACCCATGCTATTAGCCAAGTTCTCTGGTGGAGTGTCCCAGCCTCGTTGGAGCAATGATGGGGAGTCTATTTTGTTTGTCTCTGGGGTTGGGGAGGATGATCCTGATGTTAAGGTGATTGATGATATCCCTATATGGTTTAATGGTGAGGGCTGGACATATTATAAGACCAAGCACCTGCACATGTATAAAATCGCTACAGGCGAGATATCCGTGGTATCTGATGGCGATATGGATGTCCAGTGTTTTGCTTTTAGCTATGATGGTTCGAAAATCGCTTATTGCCAATCAGCCAACAGGCTCCGCCCAGGAGAATCAGACCTCATCATCTATGATACTAGATCATGTGAGAGGGATCGAGTTCTTAGTGGCTACATGATCAATTCCCTTCTATGGAGCCCAGACGACGAGAAGATCGCATTCATGGGGCATGACGGCAGCAGAGGTTATCCTACTCATGTTGGTGTTCATATAATGGACGCTGATGGTGGTCCAGTACGGAATCTTACTGGTAAGCTGGACCGTGGGTCAAGTAGGCGCCATTATTATGATATAAGAAGCATGAACGCGAGTAATTCCGAGCCCATCTGGGATGGTGACTACATTTATTTCCCTGTTTCAGATAGCGATAGATACGAGTTATATCGGGTAGAACCAGAGAACGAGACTATCACTCCTGTATTGAAAGGTCAGTATAGTATCGAGGAGTTCTCGGTAAAGGATGGCTTTGTGGCTTATACCAAGGTTAACGTGGATAAACCCGCAGAGTTATGGGTCAAGGATAGTGTAGAGCAACAGGTATCCTATCTTAACAAGCAGTTTATCGAGGAGGTTAAACTTCAGCCAGCAGAGAGATTTAGCTTTACACAGAAAGACGGTGCATTGGTTGAGGGCTGGATACTGAAGCCTATTGATTGGGCTATGGGAGAAACCTATCCCGCGGTACTAGATATCCATGGAGGTCCCAAGAGCAAATTCGGGGACAGCTTGATGTACGAACACCAGCTATATGCTTCCAATGGTTACGCTGTACTCTATCTGAATATTCGGGGTAGCGGAGGGTACAGCCAAGAGTTTGGTGATATACGCGGTGAGTGGGGAATATGGGACTATGAGGATCTAATCGCTGGGGTCAAATACGCATTAGGGCTCTACCCGTGGATAGACAAGGATAGGCTTGGCATTACCGGTCTCAGCTATGGTGGCTTCATGACCAACTGGGTAATCACCCACAATGATATGTTCAAGACAGCCATCAGCCAGAACAGCATCAGCAGCTGGACAGCCTTCTTCGGCACAAGCGATATCGGTTTCCATTTCACACCAGAACAGCTAGGAGGTAACCCGTGGAGCAACTTGGATACGTACATCGATAAGAGCCCCATCACTTACGCGAATCGGGTAGATACGCCTGTGCTCTTCATACATAGCTGGAATGATTACAGGTGCTGGATCGATCAGAGTATTGAGTTCTACACCGCATTGAAGTATCTGGGGAAGGAAGCAGAGCTAGCGATGTTTATGGAGGGACCCCATACCTTCCGATCAGTAACGAGGCTGAGCCTAAGAAAAAGAAGATACCAGATGATGCTTGACTGGTTCGACAGATACCTCAAACCTTAGAACCACTCATCATTTTTTCTTGATGTGAAAGCCTATATCATTATCCTGCTATTCATGGGCTGTGCCGGTCAAGGGAACATATTGCCTCTGCATAAGAAACAATCAGGATCAAATAATCAAGATAGGGGCACTAGGCGAGATCACCTTCAATAAAGGAAGCTATGTATATGTTGGCTCTGCATTGAACAGCCTAATACCTCGATTGGAGCGCCACCTCAAGACCAGTCGAGGAGAGCATCATGTAACCCATTGGCATATTGATTATTTTCTGAGAGAGAAACCTGTCTCGATAGAATCCATCTATACAATTGAGACCTCTGAGCAACTAGAATGTATTATTGCGGAAAAGGTATCAAAGCACGGAGAATCCATACCCCGTTTCGGGTGCAGCGACTGCCGATGCAATACCCATCTCTATAAGGTCGATGGATACAGTTTCTTGGAAAAAATTGGTTTAAAAAAGTGGTATTAGAAGCTCTCCTCTACCTCTTGGATCAATGGGATGGCTAGCTCGCTGATGGTTACTCCATTACACCATGGCATCAATGCTGCTGCCTGTATCTCTTTCTTGGAGATTCCAGCCTTGAATGCTTCTCCTACGAAGTGACGCAAAGCAACAGGGTCACGGGTTGTACTGTAGATGGCGATTCTGAGCAGGAACACTGTCTTCTGGTCAAGTACTCCATCGATGTTTACTGCTTCAGCCATCTTCATCCATGCCTCGGCTACCTCGGGTGTCTCGTTGCTGAAAATCTCCCATACGTTTTTTCTTGGCATTTTATCCAAGCTGTTTGGTAATCTATATACATTTAATGCTTGACCCATGATTTAATTTATAAGAGATAACCATACACAGGACAGGTAGCCCAAGGGGGAGCAGAGCATAGTAAATAAATTCATCCAAGACATCGACTCGGTCATCAAGAAATTCGAGGACGAGCTCTCCGAAATAGAATACCAGAAGATACTCAGGCTCCGCGAAGACCTAATCGAGAAGCAATCCAAGCGTCAAGTAAAGATCAATCACAGCGTTATGGAGATAATCTGCGCTAAACATCTGATAAAGAATGGTTTTGATGTAGACATTGAGCATGAATTAACCAGCCTCAGTACAGACATCTACGCCAAGAAAGGCTTCGGCAGTCTAATAATCGAGGTTGAGACAGGGTTTGTGCCACCGGATCACGCTCTCGACCCAATGATGTATTTGAAAGGCAGGATAACCAGCAAGATCACCCGTTACAGCGCTTATGCTAACAAGTTCATACTAGCCACCACACCATACTATATCATGCAGGTCCCATCCAGCCTTATCAAGCCGCCCCGGTTTAGAACCCCTGAAGAGGTTGAGTACCTGAAAGAACTCTGTGATAGGTATTATACTAATCCCCCTGTGAGCTTAGAGGAGATTAGGAACGCGAGACTGCACAGCATATACGTTGTTGATGTTGATAATACCAGTATTCGTGAATGGGAGGTCAACGAGTATATGGGTAAAGCTGCGCTCTGGGCTGTCTAAGTAAGGTTTAAAACAAGGTGCCCAGCCAATAGGAGGAGGACAAATATGGAAATATCCAGCGGGTTCTTAATAGTAGGCTTGTTAATGACCCTAGCTGGAGCTATTTTGATCTATATAAGCCTGCGGGCTGATCCTAATGATTTGTCTGAGGAAAATGATGGGATTCGATATATTTGGGGGATCCCGATTATAGTCAATGGTGGGCGTAAATGGATACTCGCCGCACTAATGATATCAAGCCTATTAATCCTGTATCTTATCACAAAATCATCCTATCCAAATATTCTTGGGGGAATGTTCAGTGGATAAAAAATGCGAAATATGTGGAAGACCAAACGTCGATATATTCTGCAGTAAATGCGGGACATTCATCTGTGAGCGATGTTACGATCCCGAGACCGATAGCTGCGTAAAATGCAGTGGTAAAAGCTATAACCGAATATCTAACGAGAAACAAATTCTCTACCTTGTGGGTGGAGCCCTTCTAATGATGATGGGTCTCTTTGTGACCTCTTTTGCGTTTATCCCGCTCACTGGTGCAAAGATAGTTGTTTTTCCGTTAATGTTTGAGAATGTGAGCGCGGTTACTGCTGTCTTGATGAGCTTGATGTTTTTCTGCATGTTCGCTGTCACTTCTTTACTGCCATTCTATCTGACTCTCCGGAGAAACAGGGACTTTGAGTGGGATGAGGGAATCTACACACTACAAGAGAGTCATGGCTCCAGTTCAAATATAACAGAGAAAGTAGAATACATGATAACCACTGAGATTCCCGAAGGTCTCAAGGACACAATATATATCGAGGACAACTTGGAAGAGGTTGTGCTCAGAAGCGAGAAAGACCCAAGATTCCAGAAAAACTACAATATACCAGACAGTTACATCATAGACTCCGTTGAGTCCGCATACGAGGACGGCTTCCTGTTGCTAAAAATCAAGCTGATCCGAGATTAGGACAAGTTTTTAACCAGTCCCCACATCTAGGCTTTCGATAAGGATGCCACGAGTATACAGGCTTGAGGAGTATAACCCAGTGCTCAAGGATGTCTCGTTGATCGTTGGGGATGGATTGTGCAGCAATATATTTGTCTTGGGCAGGGAAGAAGCTACCATAGTTGATACCGGTGTCGGTAACAGGACTAACCCAATATTTCCTCAGCTAGCAGAACTCGGTGTAATGCCTGAGAACATCAAACAAGTGATCATAACTCACGCTCATCATGATCATACGATGGGGGCTTTTCTAATTCTGGAGCAAGCAAATCCAAGAGTCTTTGTACATGAGGATGATACGAAATATATTGCGTCCAGTTTCGGAGAAGCCCTAGTTAAGGTCGTTGAAGGCGATATCATTGATACAGCGATAGGGTCATTCATGGTATACCTGACACCAGGACACACCAATGGTAGTATGTGTCTCTATAACGCTGAAAAGAAGATACTGATAAGCGGTGACACGGTGTTCCCGGATGGTTATTATGGCAGGTATGATGGGGAGAGCGGCAGCCTCGATGCTATGATAAATTCTCTGAAGAAGCTGACTGAACTCGATTGCGAGATTATGCTCCCGGGTCACGGCTCACCCGTCTTCCAAGACGCCAATAGCCATATCCAG
>CAZZFH010000035.1:0-11792 GCA_964653295.1 uncultured Candidatus Bathyarchaeia archaeon
TCATAGCCCTACAGAGTTCGATGTACCCATGTTCTTCGTCGAGATTGGTAGCCGTGAGGATAAATGGAGAGACAAAGAGGTATGCAATTATCTGGTAGACTGCATCCTAACAGGGATGAGTGAGGAAAACAACAAGCCAATCGCCATCGGCTTCGGAGGAGGACACTACTGTCCCAGGTTCAGCGAGAAAATACGTGATTACGCCATGGGTCACATGGCTGCCAAATATGCTATTGATCTCCTTACAGAGGATTTGGTACATCAGATGATTGAGAAAAGCATCAACCCAGAGCTTGTTTTGATTGATGGATTAAAGGGACGCCACAAGAGAAAAGTAGAAGCCCTCATCGAGAAAACAGGGCTCGAGATAGCCTAATTTATTCCTCAAAGCTCCAGCCATCTATATCTTCCCAAATACGGGATAAAACGCGAGTCGCCTGACCCGGTGGAAGCTCCAAGAAGAACTTTACAAGATGCTTACAGAATCGCTTACTGCCTTTTCCTTTTCTCCAATCATCACAGTTATGTTTGACGACTTTTTGACCCAAATCAATGTCAATATAGTAATCCCTGACATCCCCCATGAGATGATCATCACTACTCAACGAAACCACCAACTCACTATTACTAATCTTCTCACCCCTACTCATCCTACCCGGATCAGTGAAATGAAGCAAATGATCGGCGACACTGAGATCCTCATCAGAAACACTGAAAGCTTCCAAGGGCTGGACACCCCTCGGTCTAACCGCCTCTTCCCGATATGTGGTAATCTTCTCATGCACTATCTTCTGTTCTGGTGTTGCTTGACCCAGTAGCTCAAGCATCTCTACAGCGTTCTTGACTGCATTCGCGTTAAAGTGGTTATTGAAGTAACCATAGGTGCGCCTTACTTGACCTGTAATCTCCTCTACTTTGGGTGCCCATTCCTCCAATTGATCCTTGGAGTACTCATAATCATACCAGAGCTGAGACCCATGCCCATGCCACCTAACATAAGCAAAATCAGCAGTCGTATGAACATCAGGAGGAAGCAAGGGTTCATCAACCACAGTATAAGCCACATTGTGCTTCCTCAGAATATCATAAGTCTCAGCCCTGAGCCACGACTCATGCCTAAACTCAACCGCCCACTCATAGTTCTTCGGGATCATGTCGAGATAATTCTCAAGATCACCAGCATGCTCATCGAAATTAAACTTGGGTCGTAGCTGAATCAAGAGGGGTCCAAGACGCTCAGCCAGAGGACGCATCAAAGCGAGAAACCTGTGGGTATCATTTTCAACTCCCTCATCTAGATTCAGCCACTTATCATGCGTAATCAACTTGGGTAGTTTGGCTGCGAATATAAAACCAGGAGGTGCATTCCTCATGAGTCCCATGATCATTCCCTCAGAGGGGTAACGATAGAAGGTGCTATTGATCTCGGCTGTGTGGAAAAAATTCGTATAATGAGAAAACATGCCAGTTTTCTTTTCATAGAATGGACCTACCCACTCCTTGTAACTCCAGCCGCTTGTGCCAATTAAGAGACTCATTAAAAATAGATGGGCAAAGGTTCAATATAAGCCAGAGGAAACCGGCAAAAACTCGTCCAGAATAATCAAAAAAAGAGAGAATTGTCCCTTTTTTACATAATAATTCCCATAGACTTATAAAGAGTATATATTATACTTATTTTGAGCAACAATGAAGTGCCCAGTTTGCGGTAAAGAAGCAAAAGCTACTGGCAAGGAATGGAAATTCGGCCAGTTCGATGCTAAAGGATACAAATGTGCAGCATGTGGTAAGAGTTCAAGTGCCTACTACAAGAATGGAAAACTAAGCCACACAGTACCAAAGAGCAAGAAGTAAGTATCCACCTCAACTTTTTTTTATTCTATAAACACATCTCTATATGTAGATGATTACAATATGAAAACAGAGACAAGAAAGTTATCTGAAGAAAACTGGGACCCAGGGATAGACGAGGGCTACAATGCTGCATCAAGCATAATGATGGTACCCAAGAGAGATGTAAAAGCAGTCAGCTGCAGAATTATACGATTAGAGTCAGGTGGTCACACTGGGATGCATAGTCATGAGCGGGTTCATCATGTTATAGCGTTGGAGGGATTGCCCGAGTTGGAGACTGATACCGAGCGAATAAAATTGGACACCCTAGTTGCTGTCAAAATAGTAGCCAATGTTCCTCACAGGTTCATCAACAACGGGGATACTGTTGCCTTGATTCAGGTTCAAAACCTATTCCCATGAGGAACAGGCAAGTTTCTCGTACTCATATATCATCCTGGATGTCACGGTCCATGCCTCAAGAGGCTCGTGATAGACCGAGTATACCTCATCAGCCAAATCCAGCACCTCACTACTCATTGGGCCTTTTGGATAGGCGCCGATAAATACCGCTGGGTTTGATTCCTCGGCCAATATTTTTGATACCTTCTCGAAACTGCTTGGTTCTCCGTGACTCGATAAAGCGATAATTCTAGAAGGTGTGATCTTTTTCAATTGTTCATTAAGTGAGTTACGGTTTAATTTCATCAATGGTTCTCCCTCCACAGGGACAGCCCCATTAATCAATAATTGTTCCATCAAACTATTGAATCGAATACAGTCACGGGGAGGTCGGGTAGAAGCATCAACCTCGATTCCAAACCCATTAACCGTACTAATAGAGACCCTAAGCTTTTCCATCCTATTGAGAGGAGAGCCCATGGCAAGAAGCATACAAATGTGAATAATATCCGGTCGTCCCCGCTTCTCCGCGTTTGTAAGCCTGTCCATAGCATAGTGATGTAGGCTCCTGTCTAAGAGTGTCTCTTCTGCTGCTTTCTTTCGTCTCTTGGCGTTTCTCCTCACAGAGGGATGTAGGAGTATCTCTCTTGGCACCAGCTCAAGAGCGGTCTCAGTAAATATCAGGTTCATCAAGTCGTTCCGCCTCTTCTCGATTTATACCGCGTCTACCTAGGAAATAAAATACTATGGCTGTGAGGAAAACTGCTGTGATGGCAGTGGAGAAGTTTCTCCTTGATATCTCTAGGTCTGAGTTGACCTTGCGATAGGTGCTTGATAATGCATTATAGGTATTCTCCAGTTGAGTATACTCTAATTGTGCGATGGTTAACCGATCCTCGGTTTCTTGTAGCTGTTCTTCTAAAGATTGAAAACTTTCTAGTTCAGAATACTGGATATTGGAGGCTCTTACTAGCCCGTTGATCATATCAACGCGATCATCTTCGTTGTAATCATCCCAGATATCAAAAGCTTCAACATAATCTCCAATCGACAGCGAAACATTCATTGTATCAATTATATTTTGAAATCTATCTCGATTAAACGACTTGAGCCCGGAAACACTTATCGTTTTATGGATTTCCTCTTGCATCTCACTATACCTCCCGTTAAGATAATCCACTTTTGTCTCATCGATCAAAGCATAGGTTTGACTTTTAGTCAGTATCTGAGGTCCATAGGTGCCATCACTCATTAGTATACGTACTTTGACACTGACTTTTACATCAATAAACTCAAACGGCTTTAATCCATACTCATAAGAATCCTTTTCAATGGTTAGATTGAATGCTACCGAACTAGCCTCGGTGCTTATCTTGATGTCTTTTTCATCAAGATAAGGAGGATTAATAGTATATCCTACGCTATAATTGCCATACTTGTACCTACCATATCCTCGCCAAGTAACAGTTACTTCGTAAACTAAACCAGAAGATATCCCCGTAAATTCTGTTAAATCAATGTCAGCTATATTGAAACCCACGAGTGATACATTAACCACATATGTCTCATATGCCCATACTTGGGTAAATTCTGGTTCGGGGGTTAATTGGAGCGTTATTGACGTGTCTGCTTTTACATTGGGTATCATAAACACCAGTAACGTAAGTAGCGCGAGAGGCAGGACCTTCTTCATAGTAGATATGAAGATGGCTCTTCCTCTATATTCGTATCTAATGAGAATAAACCCATATAACAGAAAACCATAGGATACCTGATGGCGGAAGAATTCACCATAGCTCCCATAAGAAGGCTCCTCAAAAAAGCAGGCGATCTCAGGATCAATGAGGAAGCAGCCAATGCCCTCAGGGAATGCATAGGAGAGTACGGGTTAAAGATAGCTCAATATGCCGTGGAGAATGCTGAAGAGGATGGCAGAAAGACTGTTTTAGAAAGGGATATTTGGAAGGCAGCAGAAAAGGTATGGATACCGGAGAGTAAAGAGACTGAGTAAACAAAAAACTGGGCTAATAGCATTCTTCTTCCAAGAAAATACACAATACATAGTCAAGCTGGGGCCAATTTTCGCTTTAACACTCCTAGTTTTCATCTATAGCATATTCATGGGGTATGCTCTGGGGGATCAGATACAGCCTCAGAGCTTTGAAGGGGTACTAAGCAACATCCCCGATCCAGTTGACTCAACAAGTCTTGAAATGTTTACAGCGATTCTCTACAACAATGTAATTGCCAGTCTAATCTTCTTGGTCTCTGGTTTATTCATTGGGATCCCGCCTTTGATGTTTATGGCTTTCAACGGATTTTTTGTCGGATACATTGCATTTAACGCTGCACAGGTTCAGGGTCTTGGATTTGTATTTGCTACTATTCTGCCTCACGGAGTAATAGAGATACCCGCCATCAACTTGTGTGCAGCGATGGGAGTAGGTTTCGGCTATAGTATTATACATAAGCTGATGCGTCGAGAAGGGCTCCAAAAATACATGATTGAGACTGGGAAAGTATTCATAAAACGCATTATACCCTTGTTGGTGCTCGCCGCTGGGATAGAAACCGCACTCATTTACTACCTAATATAGCGATAATCTTTTCAGAACAGGCGTTATTCTTAGCGGTATGATTGAACGAGACGGTAAAAGATTCAACTGCTGTGAAAGCACCATAATGAAGGTAAATGAAAAACACCCCCTCAAAGGATTCGGTGTCGGAGTGATGAGAGCCACATCAAACATGGGCGGTGGTGGCTCTGGAGGAGGAAGCATATGTGGTGCAGTTTCTGGTGCTGTTATGTCCTTTGGATTAGCCATGGGCACAGAGGGACATGAATCCCCCGAGGAATTCACTGCAATAAGAGAGAAAATGAGAGCCTACACCCAAGAGTTCCTTAAAGCCTTCGAGGAGAAGTGGGGACACATCAACTGCTTTGATTTATTGGGTGCAGATACGAGAACCCCCGAAGGAAAGGCAAAACATGAAGCAAACAAAGCCAAAGGGATCTATTTCTGTGAGGATTTTGTCCAGTGGTCGGCTGATAAGGTTCTTGAGATATTTGAAGATAAGGGCATCGAGCCCATTAAGTAATTATCAATAAATACATTATAATTTTCTCCATTACTTCATTAAAAAAGTATATAACCCACTGACCCATGTGTTCCGCATCGGGGTAAAGCTTCACGCTTGGTTTGTCGCAGAACCGCCCCGAAATATTCTACTACCTAGTTGAGCAGTTAAATAATATAAAAAAGATAAGAATAATTGGTTAGACGTTTATCGACTCTCAGGAACGAAGCCTAGTGCCTCAGTATCCCAGGTTACAATGTCAGCGGTGCTGTCATACATACCGTATACTACGTTCTGTAATCCCTCACCTAGGTCACCATAACCCCAGATCTGGTAGTTGCTGGCGTACCTGTCACCATCCTCATTGAGCCTATTCCATCCGCTAGCTCCCCACTGCTTGTATCCAGTAGGAGCCTGTAGTGGAATAAGATCTAGAGCATCTGTGCTCTGTGACTCGAGGATTGTTGAGGTCAATATCCAGCCTACATCGTAGGCACATGCGCTGTAATAGCCGAATGGTTGGTTTACCAGTCCATAGTACCTGTCGTATAGTGTTGTAAATACCTCTGACTCAGCTGGTGCAGCATATGTGCTGTAGACCTTCAGATGCTCTGCCTGTGTAGGGGCATCGTCGATTGCCTGCTGTGTTAGTACTGTGCCGTCTGATCCAAACCATGGTACACTGTAAATAGACTCAAAGTCCTGTGCCTGAGTGATCATTGTTACGAACTCAGCGAAGGCGATCAGCTCAACACCGACCTTTCCCTCACCATACTCAGCGATAGCGTCAGAAACAAGATTTTCTGCTGTTTGCAGATAGTTACTGAACTCTGTTGACTCGCCTGCGTAACGGATCTTCTCAAGGATGACTCCGCCATCATCTACGAATGCTGGCTCGAAGTAGTTGACGATGCCGTCAGCCCACGCGTCTCCCCTGTAGATGAGAATCACTGCCTCAATGCCCATGCTCTTGATCATCGCTGCGATGGCTGGAGCCTGAACGAGGTCAGTTGGACACATTCTTAGAAGGTTGTCGTCCGCGATGGCTAGCAGTGGGCTCGTGGAGGATGTGCTCCACATGAGCATGTCGTTGTCGTTACAGTAGCTTAGGGCTGCCTGTGCCTGACTTGACCATAGACCACCGATGAATGTGTTAATGTCCATTGCTTTGAAGCCTTGGACCTTTTCTAGGTGGACTGCTGCCTGGCTTGTTGCGTCGTCGATAAGGTACTCGAACTCAACGTCATAACCCAATAGTTGTGCGTACCCGTTGTAGTCTGGAGACATAATGTCCTCGACTAGTGGAGTTGCGGTCTCTAGACCGACTGTGGTGGAGCTGATGTAACCGAGTTGAATAGTCTCTCCCTCTAGGGGTAGCTTGACTGTTACTGGTCCGGTTCCATCTCCGCCGTCTCCGTCTCCGCTGGGCGAGAGGAAGTACCCCGCGCCTGCGCCGACTACTAGTCCAACAACAAGTAGTACGATTGCTAGTGTGTTACCTTTCATTTCCAAATTGTTCACCTTATGATTGGCAAGAAGCAATTACCAATCATTACACTATTAATAATTTTGACTATACACATCATTATAATAAGTAGCATAATGATAGCATATACTATCACCATTTTATTTACAGTTCATTGTATTTGCAGGTAAAACCTCACAAGTAGATATTATAATTTCAGTATATATTATAATAGAGTTTTTTATGCATTAATAATAAACAAGTTATGATTCAACAATGGCTTCATTGAAGTATGGAGCTACAGAGTCCCTCATCTCATAGAGCTCCTCATCAGAGAAAGCCTTGACTTGCCGATAATCTGGATCCAATGATTTCTCTGGTTCAAAACGCTCGATAACAAAACGAGGCGCCCCTACTAACATATTTGCTATCTCCATCACCTCGGGCTTGCCTATTAACCCTGGAACTGGTTTTATCCTGAACTCGTGATCTATGCCGCTTTTTCTGATTATCTGGATAGCAGAAGCAATCTCTTCAGCATCTATATTGTAGTTTACTATTTTCTTGTACTTGCTCAGGGGTGCTGGAATGAATACGCTGAAGAAGTCAACCAGATGTTTGTCGATGAGTATCTTTATCGTTTTGGGTCTGGACGCGTTGGTCTTTAATCTAATCAAAGAGCCTTGGAATTTCAACTCCTTCAAGAAATCAACTAGATCCCGGTGAAGCAAGGGCTCGCCACCTGAGATGGATACACCATCCAAGAACCCTAGTCTTGGTCGGAGTGTTTTCACCAATTCATCAAGACTGGTTTTCTCCATGGGAATATAGTGATAGATCAGATCCTCATGTGGGCAGTATGGGCATCTGTAGTTGCATCCTGCTACTGTGAGGTCTATGCAGAGCCTCTTGGGGTAGTCTACTGTACTGAGTTTTCGTAGTCCTACAATTGGGAGTTCTTCTTTTACCTGTTTTTTACGTCGTAGTAGACTCGTTGTCGATACGCCTCCTTTAACGATGTTGATAACTCTGAGACTTTGGATATCTTATGGTCGATCCTGGTATAGGTCTCTGTTTCTAAGCCGCATATTGGGCAGTCTTGTTCGCCTTTCACGTAGCCATGCTCTGGGCACAAGCTGAAAACAGGGGATATGGCTATGTAATTGTATCCAAATACTTCCCAGGTTCTTTTCAAAAGTAACCTTAGTTCCTCATTATAGGTTAGTCCTTCCTTGAGGTGAATCTGCTGTAGGGTTCCTCCTGTGTACATGGAGTGATATTTCTTCTGGTGTTCAAGCACATCCCAAAGGTCATTTCCGTGGCTCGGTTTTAACTCAGTAGCCGCTGTGAGATAGAGATAATCTGAATCATATTCACCCAATAAGACAGAGCCCGGGGTCTCAGAGGGATAAGACTCAAGGCTATATAATCGACCAGTGGATTCATGGACCCTTTCAATCTTTCTCAGCAGGTATTCAAGAACCTTATAGGTCACTGCTTTGCCTGCTACGTGCCCTAATGGGGCATCGATCACTGTTTCAAGAGCCTCATTCATACCAACTAGGGTGATTACCGAGAAGCTCCAGTCAAGGTCTTCTAAAAAGTGTGAGGTAATAGGCAGTTCTCCCGCATTGAAGCGTGCCTCAATGCGTTTCCTTTTTTCATTTAGCAGCTCCATGGCATTATCCACTTGAATATCAATCAGTTCGAAGAACTCCTCCTCACTCAATGACTCTGCTCCAATCTTGGCTAGATTTATACAGGAATAACCGGTTACTGATTGATTCTCAGAATTACCGATAGCACCACCAAGCCGGAGATACGTAACGTCCTCCAAAGGAGTATAGTTTCTTGGTCTGAGGGTCTCGGGGGCGATAGTTCCAGAGATGAAGTTCTGGTAGGTTGGTTGCCCAAAAAGGTAGGATAATTCAATCCAGTGGTTCAGGCAATCTGATTCCCAGTTAGTCTCAGGGTAGAGATTGATGATAATATAGGGTTCGAAGACTCCTTTTTCCATCTGAGACCGATAAGCGTCCAGAATTACTCCATTAATTGCGTCCAGAATAACCTGAGTTTTTTCTGAGACATCGAAACCAGGTCGTGGGATAAGATCTAGAGATATAGTTACCTCAAATCCAGAGCATATTTCTTCGAAAAAATGCTCCATCTGGGAGATGAACTGTTGTTTGGATGGTTTTTCTCTCTCCGCGAATGGGGCAAGATAATTATCGAGACTATTGATGCATATTGGCCCCGCCCACTCTTCGCCAGATTCTTTAATCAGTCTCAGAACCTGTTCCAGTAACTCGTCTATTGTCTGCGGTGGCTCTGAATTGGGCAGCCCTTTCTGGATTAGTGTTTCTAGGCTCCAGCCTATGGAATATCCCCTGTCTGTGGTTTCTCCCCAGTGATAGATATCTCCAGTATTCATTTTGATGCCCTTTTTTGTTGATTAGAGTTAGGTGATTAAAGTGAAGCCTCTGTTTAAGTATATGCTCCGGAAATATTTGGGATATGATTAGAGGGAGTCAGCGAATTTCTTGCCGAATGCCTTGGCTTTTTCTTGCTCTGTCTCGAAATGGTACTTGATATCTGTGTCAATCATAACTAGAATATCTTTAAAGGTCTTGTAGCCAAGCTCCTCGACGGTATCCTTGAGTTTTTCCTCCATGAGCCACGCACCATCATATCCATAGCTGCCGAAGATGGCTGCTGGGATGTGGTTTATCTTCTTCCTGTTTGCCTTGATATAAGACTTAACGTGGGCGAGGAAGTCCTTCATGTTGTTTGATATATCTGCGTAATAGACAGGAGAGCCAAAAACAACCCCGTCAACATCGGCTAGCATAGTTAATGGAAATGCCTCACCGATCTTTTTTACCTCTACCTCAGCCACTTTCTTTATGCCCTCAGCTATTGCATGAGCCATTTTTTCAGTGTTTCCCGTCTTACTATCATAAATTACTACAATCTTCATCATTATACCTTCTCACGTGTGTAAACGTACATCAATGAATCGTTTCGGCGGTTTATATATAGGTTACCAAAACAAGGTCAAGCTGTGAACATTGGAGAGACTATCTGCAAGAATATCATCAATAAGAGCGGTATCGAGGGGGTAGACTACGCGGTTAACCCGTATATTGGATGCGCCCACGGATGCACGTATTGCTATGCCCGCTTTATGACCCGTTGGTATCATCAGGGTGAGAAGTGGGGGACCTTTGTGGATGTCAAGAAAAACGCTCTAGACTGTATGCGGAAGGAGGCTCCAAGGAAAAAGACGGGTGTTATACTGTTCTCCAGTGTTACTGATGCCTATCAGCCGATAGAAAAGAATACAGAGTTGACTAGAGGGCTGCTCAAGGTCTTGAAGGATTATGATTTGCCTGTGGAGATTCTCACAAAATCTGGGCTGGTTCAAAGAGACTTGGATGTATTAGGCGAGTTTTCTCAATCTGAGGTTGGTTTAACGATAATCAGTATGGATGATAAGGTTAGAAGAGCGTTTGAACCCGGTGCATCATCGATACAGGCTCGTCTCAAAGCACTTGAGATGTTCAGTGATGCAGGAATACCAACATATGCTTTCCTTGGTCCTCTATTGCCATTTATCTCTGATGAGGAATTAGAGAATCTTTTGAATAATATAGCAGACAAGGTGGGCAGGGTTATCGTTGACCGCCTGAATATCAAGGCTGGTAATTGGAAAACAATCGAGGAGACGCTGAGAAAGAGCTACCCTGAGATACTTCTCCAGTTCAAAGAAGCCTCTAAGGAAAACTCGGAATACTATGATGCGTTAAAAACAAGGGTAAGGCGTCTTCTAGATGAAAGAGCCATCCCATACGATATCGTTTACTAAACTATTGGAAAGTTGTTACAGGAACCCTGATTCCATTATCTCAATGGTATGACCATCAGGATCATTGAAGAAACACAGCCTATTCCCATTCGCCATGGTCACCAAACGTTTCTCGATCTTCTTGGCACCCAGCTTGGCTACTGTTTCATCAAACTTGGGCTCATGGATCGCTAAGTGGCTCCAGTTTCCTTCCGGTGGTGTGCCCGGTGAACCCGGTCGCTGCACTAGTTCCAGTAAGCCTCCTCCAAGGTCTAGGGTGGCTATCTTTGCTTCTCCGCTACCAAATTGGTCTACTAGTTTGAATCCGAATATCAGATCATAGAATTTCAGGCTCTTATCGAGGTTGCTTACGTATATTCCAACGTGGTCTAATTTTGCCATACCTGATACTAGTTGATCTTGTATATAGAAATAAGGAGAGAAGAAAGATTACTTCTTCTTTGGATAGTCTAGCTCGGCGTGTGCGGCTGCCAAACGTGCAATTGGTACACGGTATGGGCTGCAGCTCACATAGTTCAAGCCGATTAAGTGGCAGAACTCGATGCTACTGGGTTCTCCGCCGTGTTCACCACAGATGCCTATCTCAAGGTCTGGTCTGGTCTTTCGTCCAGCGTCAACGCACATCTTCATGAGCTTTCCTACGCCCTCACGGTCGATAACCTGGAAGGGGTTGCTCGGTAGTATCCCTCTATCTACGAAGTTCAGTAGGAACTTGCCTTCAGCGTCATCCCTGCTGATTCCAAAGGTCATCTGGGTAAGATCGTTGGTTCCAAAGCTGAAGAACTCGGCGCTCTCAGCTATCTCGTCCGCTGTTAATGCAGCTCTCGGAATCTCAATCATGGTTCCTATCTTGTAGTGCAGGTCTTCCATCCCCGCGTCTTTGAGTACTTTCTCGGCTACCCTCTGGAGCTTATTCTTCTCCTCTCTAAGCTCATTGATGTGACTGGTCAACGGGATCATTATCTCAGGATGTACATCTACACCTGCCTTCTTCACCTCAACAGCAGCCTCCATGATGGCTTGAACCTGCATCTCAGTAAGACCGGGGTACATCAACCCAGCGCGGCATCCTCTCAGACCCAGCATTGGGTTGGTCTCCCAGAGGCTCTCAACCACCTTCAAGAGATACTCTTTCTCTTCGAGTGTCTT
>CAZZFH010000036.1:0-11539 GCA_964653295.1 uncultured Candidatus Bathyarchaeia archaeon
AAATTAATGTGGTCTGTTAGCTCCCAGATACTATGCCGTTCCCCAAGTGGACGCTGCATCGCCTGAACATAGTCTACTCCCTCCAGGGTCTTCACGAGGTTGGGTCCATGCCAGCTATCACCCTTGAAGGTGGTCTCGATCTGGTCTCGTAGAAACTTTACTTCATCCATAATTAATCGTTAAAACCATGGAATAAAAAGAAGCCTAGTTTGAGGCTAGCAGCGATAAACATAGAACCGCTGCCAGAATATGGTTACCAAGTTTCATGGGTATGATTCCCTAGGAGTCGATTATGTATCTTCTCGCCGTAGTATTCGTTGAATCTTTAAAACAAGTGCTATCAAGGGTTACTCAGTGAAGCTCTTGATCCCCAAAAAAAGACTTGGAAGAATCAACCGAGAGGTCTCCATAATCAGCCTAGGAGGCTGCGGAGTAGGAAGAATACCCCAAGAGGAAGCCGATAAAGTAATCAAATCCGCCTTCAATCACGGCGTCAACATGATAGACATCGCCCCCACCTACGGTGACAGCGAGCTAAGATTAGCACCATGGATGAAAACCCACCGAAACAAGGTGTTTCTAGCCGAGAAAACCACTCAACGAACCAAGAAGGCTGCCGAACGAGAGCTGCACCAGAGCCTAGAACGACTGGGAGTCAAGGGCTTTGACCTGTACCAGCTCCACGGAATAGGCACCATGGAGGAACTGGACCAAGTGTTTGGACCCGGGGGTGCCATGGAGGCATTCAAAGAAGCACAGGAAACCGGGCTGGTAAAGTACTTGGGCATCACAGGGCATCAGGACATGCGAGTGCATCTTGAAGCCATCAAACAATACGACTTCGACTTGGTTCTCCTACCCGTGAGCCTAAGCAGCGCAGCGGCTTTCCATCCAATGAACGATTACAGACCAGTACTCGAATACGCCGAGAAACAGGATATGGGGGTCACAGCCATCAAGGCAGTCTGCCGTGGGAGATGGAAGGGCGAGCGTAAATACAGTACATGGTACGAGCCCAGTGACACCATAGAGGATATCAAGCTTGGAGTCCACTTCACCCTGAGCCAGAGCCCAGTAGCCAACAACCCCACCCCCTGCGACCACAGGTTATGGGAGATGGTGTTTGAGGCAGGTGAGGCATTCAAGCCTATGGATGAGGACCAGCAACAGGAAGCCATACAGTACGCCAAGAAACATGGCTTCAGCCCCCTCTTCCCCGAGTAAAATCAGTGACTGTTAAGAATGGCTATCGTAAAAAGTTAATATCAACATTGACGACTTTCTCCCATAACCAGTTCAAGGGGGATGCCGTTGGAGAATTACAGAGAAGGCGCCGAGCGATTCTACGATCTATTCGGAGAAAAAGATGATATCGATTTCTATGTTAAACAGGCAAAGACCAGCGGCGGCAAGGCACTGGAACTAGGGGTAGGTACCGCACGTCTCGCTATACACTTAGCCCGTGCTGGTGTGGATACATGGGGTGTAGAGCCTAGCCCGCATATGCTCAAAGCCGCAGAGAAAAACATAGCACGTGAGGACAAGGAAACGCAAGCAAGACTCCACATGGTTCAGGGCGATGCTCAGAGCTTCAGGCTCCCTGAGAAATTTGGGTTAATCTATTTTCCCAGCTGTAGCTTCGATCATATACTTGACCCCATGGACCAGAAGACTGCTCTGGTAAACATCAAGAATCACTTGGTGCCGGATGGCAGATACGTGTTCGACCTGTATCTCGTCAAGGGGCTTGTCGCTGATAGTGGCTGGTTTGTCCAGAGGAAGAAGCTACCAGACGGCTCCCAGGTAATACGATCCGGATACCATGTCATCAGACCCGAGAAGCGTTTGATGTCTCTTGACATGTGGTATGATCACGTTGTAGATGGCCGCGTTACTGAACGGTTCTATGAGGGAAGCGATGTCTACATCCACGACGTTGAAGGCATAAGAAAACTATTGGATGAAGCAGGATTCGATGTAGCAGAAGAGTATGGCGATCACCATGGCAAACCCTACAAGAAAGGTGACTCCATGATAGTTTTCGTCACGACCCCAAAGAAACCCTAACAGGGTTCAATCCGTATCTCTTGGGCTCCCTCTCTGAACACCAGCTCACCCATCAACTCAAGGGAGTCAATACCCTCCACGATAGTGGCGAAATGGTTTCCCGGCAATAACCCAAACTTGCTCGCAAAAATCGCGGAGCCATAGGGAATCAGTATCTCCTTCTCGCTAACCCCTCCGGGATAATACAGGAGCTGACCTGGACCCGGGTAGCTTGTGGCGTTCTCCTGAGGCGCCTCTATCCCATATGGGTTCATCTCTAGCCATGCTGCTTCTCCGCTCCACCGTGCCTGAATAGCTTTGCCTGTGATGGGCATCTTATCCAAGAGCATCCTGCATGTCTCGGGAGCCCGGTCTGTGTGTAGTTTGGCTTTGAAAACATAGTCCCCTATGGTTATCTTGATCATCATATGAAAAAATACGGGTTGAACCCGTTTAATACTATCCAAAAAGAGTGGGGGTTATTCCCCGATTACCTTGTGCTTTAAGATGCCAATGGGCTGGATCTCGCACTCTAGGACATCACCTATCTGGAGGAATCCCTCAGGGCCCCAGCTGTGAGCCACACCCGCGACAGTACCCGTGGCGATGACATCCCCCGGTTTCAATGTAGTGCCGTTGCTCAGGTACTCGATGATCCTTGGGATCTGGATTATCATGTGTTCAACAGTGTTATTCTGGCGTTCCTTGTCGTTAACACGTGTCTTGAGTCTCAGCGGAGGATTGTATGGGTTTGGTATCTCATCTGATGTGACTATGCATGGCCCCATGGGTCCAGCGTTATCCATTCCCTTGCCCTTGGTCCAGTTGATATCCCCCTTGAATATCCTGAAGTCAACGTCCTGTGGGAATCCCTGATCCCTTGCGCTGACATCAATGAGGATGGTGTAACCCGCGATATACTCGTATGCCTTCTCCTTTGGGATATACTTGCCCTCCTTACCGATTACCACTGCCAACTCGCACTCGTAATCCATTTTCTCTGTGGCTTTTACCTTGATCAACGGGTCACGTGGACCAACAACCAGACTGGGCGGCTTCTGGAATACATCAGGCACATCCAGTTTGAGGCTCTTGAGACGGTCGATCTCCTTCTTACGTGCCTCAGGGTCCTTGATGCGCTCTGTGGCGTGGTCATAGAAGTTGACCGCTACACAGTAGAGCTTACCGGGTCTCGGTACCGGAGCCTGTAGCTTGGCTGTGCTTTGGCACATGACAAGCTTCTCCTCATCGAGCCCAACGGCTTCAGTGTTTTTCTCGGCATAAGCCAGAGCTTCCTCTGCAGCCTTTTTTGACTCTTTTCCTCCTTCGAGGAAGCCTATCATGCAGTTTGGTATCAGTGCGTCTGCTTTCCGTCTTGGGTTGAGAGCTCCTTCTTTTTTGAGCTTCAACGCGTAGGCGGAGTTGAGGTCTACAACCTTGTCTCCCATCAATGCTCCTACGCGTTGCTCAGTATGAACTCTGAATGTTACTAATTTCATATAATCGCCATTAAGGCAACTTAATAGGCTAAAAAACTTGTCAGAGAAAAAATGAGAGGTTAGACTCTCAGGAATTTGAAGCTCTTATTTAGTTCGGAGAGGCCTCGGGTCAATATCTCTGTAAGATTGTAGATGTCATCCAAGCTGAGAAGCTCTACTGGACTGTGGCTGTATCTTCGTGGTATGCTGAAGGGTACCGATGGTATGCCTGTTCTTGTCTGCTGCATGGCAGCGGAGTCGGTGCCTCCATGCATTATTCCGGGTTGGATGGGTAACCCGTGTTTATCCGCGGTCTTTTTGATCCATTCCCTTGGTATCCTGCTGCTGACTCTTGTGGTTCTGCTCATCTCGGCTATCTGTAATGCTGGTCCCTTGCCTACCTCGTAGCCGATATCTACCATCTTCACATCAGGCTGATAACCAGAGGGACAGGTATCTATGGCTACAGCCATATCCACGTCAAGGTCAAATAACGCGACCTCGGCTCCCCTCAAACCAATCTCCTCCTCCACGGTACCAATATAGTAGACGGTAGCTGGGATTGGCTTGTTCTTCAGGTTCTTTGCAACTGTGATTATGGCTGTGAGTCCAGCCCTGTCGTCTGCTGCAGCCGTAGCCACGTAGTTATTGGCAAGCTCAACTGGTCCAGTGTTCCAAGTGATGGGTGTACCAACCTCTACCCCCATCTCAATGACCTCTTTACGGCTCTTAGCCCCAATATCGATGTAAAGATCTTTGATTTGTGGTATTATGTTCGCCTCTGCTGCCGTTGTCATGTGCCCGGGTCTTATCCCAGCCACGCCATAGACTGTTCCTTTCTTGCCGTGGAGCTTCATCTGGTGCCCCTGTATGCTTCCAGTGACAGAGCCGCCTATCTTCCTGAACCTGAGGAAGCCATGGTCATCGATGCTGAAGACTATGAATCCTACTTGGTCTGTGTGGGCTGCCAGTGCAACCTTGGGTGCATCCGGGTCGGTGCCTCGTTGAATCCCAACGACGTTTCCCCTTGGAGTCTGATAGACCTCATCACAGAGAGGAGCCAGCTCCTCCATGAGGGTTTTAATCATGGGCTCCTCAAAGCCGCTGATTCCATTAACGGATAGTAGTTTGAAAAAAAGCTGTTTGATTTCTGATATATTTCCCATACCCCAAAGAAGGGGTCTGGATGAAAAGGGTTTTTGGTCCTAGATCTCGATGACTTCTTTGCTCTGCTTGCCCTCAGGCGTACCCGGGTTCACATCCTCAAGCATCTCAAGCAGGGACTCGACCTTCTCATTACCAAGGATATTCCTGAACTCAAGAAGCTCATCAACAGACCTTATGATTAATCCCCTCCGCTTCGTGGGACTCCCACTCGCATCCACAGGATTAACCTCCACCGATAGGCTGGGCTCCCTGTTCTTGCTGCCAGGCATCTTCATCACAAAGACCCCAGGCACACTGGTCTTTACCTTTGCCCAGTCTTTTCCGGTCTCCAAGAATTCCTCTAGTTTTTCTTCTGACATACCCAAAAGATGGGCGTTGTCCTATTCAAGGCTTGTCCCGTGATTTATTATATCAGAAAACTAAGGATAATGTATGGCTTCAGAGAGTTTTATTCATCAGCAGCGCCGATGGAGCACCGCCGATAGACATGATTGCATAGCACCAAACGGCATGGTAGCCTCAAAACATCGCCTCATCAGCGAGGCTGGTGTAAAGATAATGAAGAAAGGCGGAAACGCTGTTGATGCAGCCGTTGCAGCAGCGTTCATGGACACAGTTGTAGAACCTGGTATGAACGGGATAGGTGGGGAAGGCGTCATGACCATTCACCTTGAGTCAGGTGAGAACATTGTCATTGATTATGTTGGGCGTCCATCCGCGAATTGTTCCTCTGATATGTATGAACCTGAGGATGTTACAGAGTCTGGTTGGATGGGGTGGTACAAAGTCAAGGATGATGCCAACGTTATCGGATACAAGGCTTGCGTGGTACCCGGGATCGTTGCTGGATTATCCCATGCACTTGAAAAATATGGTACTATGAAGCTCAAGGATGTTATCGAGCCTGCCGCTAAGGTGGCTGATGAGGGCTTTACTGTGGGGTGGTGGACTGCCAGTCATATATTCAACCAGATGGAGGCATTCTGGAAATATGATGAGTGGAGAAGAATCTATCTCAGAGATGGACGGTTCCCATATCTGCCCTATACTACCGCCATGGCGAGCCCCCACGTTCTCAGGAACCCGGAGCTAGCAGTATGCCTGCGTGACATCAGTAAGGAGGGTCCAGAGGTTTTCTACAAGGGCTGGATAGCCAAGACCATCGCAGAAGACATGGCGAAAAATGATGGACTGCTCACAGAGGAAGACTTCGCAGCCTATGAGCCAATCATAGTTGAGCCTGAACCCGGTGCTTACAGGGGATATGAGATAGTCTATGATCCCACACACAGCGGTACAACAATGATGCAGATACTGAACATCATGGAAGGATATGATCTTGAGGAGACTGGTTATGGCTCCGCCGAGACCCTCCACATAGTATCTGAGGCTATTGGGCTAGCGTTCGCTGATCGCTTCAAGTATATGGGTGACCCCGGTTACGTTGATGTACCCCAAAATGGCTTGGTTAGCAAGGAATACGCTGAGAAGCTCAGGGAGCGAATTAGCCCAGATAAGGCAATTGCTATTGAGTCTGGTGATCCTTGGCCGTTTGAGCCTGAGTGTACTACTGCTTTGACTGTGGCTGATAAGGCTGGGAATATGGTCTCTGTTAATCAGACCCTTGTGAATTCCTTCGGCTCAGGTATTGTAATCCCGGGTACTGGTATTGTGATGAATAACGCCATGTATGGGCTTAACCCTGAGCCTGGTACAGCCAACAGCATTGATGGTAGAAAGCGGAGGATACAGAATGTCTGCCCAACAATCGTCTTGGATGGTGGTGAGGGCTATATGGCGCTTGGGGCTCCCGGTGGCAGGAATATTCAGGTCTCTGTGGCTCAAGCCATCCATCATGTCATTGATTATGGTATGGGTATGCAGGATGCTGTGGATGCTCCGAGGGTTACCCGTGAGACAGGCACCGTGTTCCTTGACTCGCGTTTCCCAGCTTCTGTAAGGGATCGCTTAATGGCTATGGGTCATGATATCAAGTATATTGACCCTGAGTTGAGGAGCTGGGGCAGACCCGTGGGGGTACTCAAAAACAGGGAGACTGGTATGCTCCATGGCGGGGTGTACAGCCTGTTAACTGGCTTCGAGAGCATGGCTGTGGGCTACTGACCCTTCATTTTTCCATAACACGGGAAACCTTATCCCATATACTGTTGCTTTTTTGTTGCGGTTTCCCGGGTATATGAGAACGCCCTTGGCTTCTCTTCCCCCGGAAAACTCCTTCTCAACACTTATCAAAGCATAATAAACAACATACCTGTGGAAATCGAGACCATCGGCTATGGGGGAAAGAAACCAACAAACTTCTTCAAAGAACTTGAGTCGCTCAACCCAGACATAGTAGTAGATGTCAGGGAAAACCCCTTTCATGCTTATTTAAGCGTCTATACCCTGCCGCATCTTGAGAATAAACTGGGCTCCAAGTATGTCTGGATAAAGGAACTGGGAAACAAGACTCGACTGATGCCTCCTACCCTTGTTGATGAGGAGGTTGGTTTGAAGAGACTCCAAGAGTTGGCTGAGAATCATCAACGAATAGTATTGCTTTGCGCCGAGAAGCTTGAGGAAAGCTGTCACCGTGGCTATGTGAAGAAAAGGTTTCTTGAGCTCAGCTCCGGGGATTGAGCAGATCCTTCAAGTAGTCCATGAGCTCATCGCGTTCATCCTCGTTATCACGCCACTTCTGATTGATCTCTCGCCTACGCTCAGCGGATATCAGGTCCCTTTTCTTTACCTCATTAAGCGCCTCGATAAACTCCCTGTACCGGTTTCGCTTGACACGTGGCTTGCTGAGCCTCTCAGAGATGATCTCCCTCTGGGTCTTGATACCATTGACTGTCGCGAATAAAGGCTTGATAACCTCTAGGGCTTCCCTGAATTCGTGCTCCGTAAGCGGTACATTGATTCTCGTGAGATAGAACATGGGGCTCTTGGGTTGGACATAGATCGATTGATTGTTCTGTATCTGTCTGCCTCCCCGCCTCAGGTTCTCACTCTCCTCGATCACTCGTTCGAGGAGCTGGGGGTCCATC
This sequence comes from uncultured Candidatus Bathyarchaeia archaeon, assembly GCA_964653295.1. Classification (GTDB taxonomy): domain Archaea; phylum Thermoproteota; class Bathyarchaeia; order TCS64; family TCS64; genus RBG-16-57-9. The sequence continues at coordinate 7,739 of CAZZFH010000036.1, forward strand.
CTAGCCGAGACATATTTTCTTAGGAGCATGGGTTTTTCATCCCCGCCCTTACTGTATAGGATGGTCTCGTAACTGGGGTCTAGCCTTTGAAGCCCTTCTAGAAGCTTATCTATGTCTCTTTTATGGGATTCATTGAATATGTTCTTGAGTAGCTCTAACTGCTCTTGTTCACTATACAGTATACCTAACTCGATGCCTGTATCGCTGAGCTTGATGCTGAGCTGTGGCAATGGCTTAGCCTTGTTCCTTGGGAGATGCTCCTGACCCGTAGGCGCTATAAACTGGTCCTCAGGATTGACGTTCTCCATTACCTCTTGGTCAGATAGCTCTGGCACAAGTTCACCTAGGGCTTCTTGTGCTATCCTGTACCAGCCAGTATATTTTCCGCGCCAAGACATGGTCTCTAGCCCAGCAATCATGGTACAAGGATAAAAAGGTTTGAAAAAAAGTGGGTGGTGTTATGAGGGTGCAGCGTTGGGAGTGACTGTAGCTCTGTTCCCTTGTTCATCCTCGTTTCCATTCAGATAGTTGCGGACTCTCGCTTTGATGATGTTACCGCGTAAGGGGATAGCTCTTCCATGCATCTTGAAGCTGTAATCCACATCGTCGTGGGTCATGTAGCCCTTCATGGCGACCCTGACGCCTATTCCCGCTGGGGCGATCCTGCCTATTGCCTTGAAACTCAGGTCTTCCCCGTTTAGCTTCATATAGAAGACTCCATCGCTGTCCAGTATGGCGTAGCCCTCGATGTCTACCTTCTCACCAGTGTGATGTACTCTGCCCCAGAGCACCTTGTATAGCACACCGAATTCTGTTACTTTCACCTTCTCGGCGATTAGCTGTAGTCCGAGTGGTTCTGCTGGGTTCGCTTCCTCTGTTACCGGGTTTGTTGGTATGCTCATGCTCCTTGCATTGAGATACCAGACTATCGAGCCCTCTGTATCCTCAATGGGTTCAGCTGCCTCGACCTCAGCAAACTTATCATCAATATCGGCTTCATCCAGCTCAGTGATGTTAACCTGAGCATTCATGGCTTGGAGCCTTTGCTTCACCTGTTCACGTACAGTTAATCCTTGGGCGTTTGCCGCTGTGAACATGTTTTGCCGCCCTTTCTGAGCGCTTGTGACGCCCCGGCTCATCGTTGTGTCTGGAGCCGCAAAAATGGGCGTTATTCCTACTGATAGCACTGCTAGTGCAAGCAGCGCCGCAACCATCATCTTCTTCGTGGTCTTCATTTTAACCGATTCTAGTATATGTTTAGATGATACTTGAGGAACCCCGCGGAGCCCCTGTTTCGGTTTTGGAACCCCTGTTTCACCTATTTTTAATGGTGTTTTGGGGATTGTTTGCGCTTTCCCGCTGTTGTTCTTGCGTTATCTTTATATAACATAATGTGTGTTTTACATAACACAGTGTTAGAAATGTCGTACAATATGTTAAGTCAAGATAACATGAAGAGGAGAAACACAATATTTCTCCTCATAATAATAATCACAACCCAGATCCCACAAGCAAACGCAGGGATAACCAACCCGATAAGAAGAACAGAAACCGAGATAGATCTCGGAGGAGGCATCACCACAGAAGCCCAGATAACGTATCCAAGCGTCGGCGACGGACCATACCCAATAGTTCTACTGGTGCCCGGCGGGGGACTCACCGACATGGATGAGTACATCCCGGCAAGCGCAACAGAGACAGGAGAACCCGCTGCAGCAATGAAGCAGATAGCGGAATACCTCTCAGAACGGGGATTCATGGTCCTCAGATACAATAAACGGGGAACCACAAGAAACGCCACCATGGCAGACTATGCCTTATACTCCATGGCAACAGTTGAGACCTTCAAGGCTGACGCGGAGACCGCTCTAAAAGTCTTGAAAAATCACCCTGATGCGGATCAGAGTGATGTTACGGTCATCGGTCACAGCGAGTCCTCGTTGATAGTCGCGAGGATGGCTGAGGATGATCCTTCCATCACCAAGGTAGTGATGCTGGGGGGCGCCGCGAGAGATTATCTGGATATCAAGTATACTCAGTTGGTTGAGCTCAGGATCCAGTTCGCGGAATCCGTTCTTGATATGGATGATGATGGGCTTGTCTCACTTGAGGAAGCCATTGAGGGTATAGCCCCTTATGATAGAGCGATCCTACCAAAGAACTCGCTACTGATGGGCACAGGCAACGAGACCCAGTGGATACCCACATGGGACCCGGACAGTGATGGATACATGAACATCACGGGAGAATTCCAGCCAGTCTTGGAGCGGTTACACTCGATGCTAAGCGATCCAAGCTACCCGGAGTACACCCAGACACAAGCACATGTCTCATGGGGCGCCACCATGGATATCATCGGTAGCCTAGAGGCAAGCATATTGATCCTTCAGGGTGAGGGCGACTGGCAGACACCTCCAATAGAGGCGATCTTGCTGGAACAAACCCTGATGAGTGCGGATCATAGAGATCATGCTCTTTACATGTATCCGGGGCTCAGTCACTTCTTCTATCCTACGGATGGATGGCAGAGCGCAATGGGTCCCATCGAGTCCTATGTTTTGCGTGATCTCTACCTGTGGCTGGGTTCTCCCATGAGGACCTTGGATCAGGTTATTGAGGATACGGAGGTAAACACAGGGGCGATACAGAGCCTCGAAGATAAGGTCGATTCTGAGGTAGAGTCACTCAATCAGTCATTGATTGACTCGATATCAGAGATGGAAATTGAATTGAATAAAAAAGGAGGGACGGATTACATGATTCCAGTCATGACGGTTATACTGGTTCTTATCATAGTCACGGTGAGAAAAAGAAGAGAAAACCAGTAGTTCTCTCTTTTTTCTTTCTCTGAGTAAATCCTATAACCTGTTATGGGTATCCATTCTTGTGAGTTCTGAAGAAGTCGGTAGATGGCTGATACAGATATTATATGACAACTATGATACCGAGAAATATCTCTCAGCCAGCAGCATATCCACGGCAATTGAACTCGAAGAATCCCAAATAGTTGATGGCTTGAACCGCCTCATGGAGTCCGAGCTAGTAGAAAAGCAAGACTCAGGATACAAATTATCATCCAAGGGGTTCGAGGTAGCACATCAGCGGGTAACTAGTTTCTGTCCCCACCTCTAGTCTGCACAACATAGACCCCGATAAAGACCAACCCCATATAGAGATATTTGACTGGGGCTAGTCTCTCCCCGAGGAATATCATGCTGAGTATGGTGATCTGAATCAACATGGTATTCTGGAGTATACTCAACTCGAAAGAATCCAGAGTCTCCAACGCATGGTTCCAGAGAAAGAACGCTACTGCAGTATTCACTACTCCAAGCCATACTATTATCATCCAACCTGTGACTGGTATCGTGTTCAATCCTTCAACCAGATACGCTGAGACTGAGAGAATTGCTGTCCCAAACCCCATAGCGAAAGCCGTGTTCCCAAGTGGGCTGACTCGTTTTTCCTTAAACAGTATCTTTCCAGCCACCATGTATCCAGCCCACCCCAGACCCGAGATGAAAGTGATTATTACACCAGTTAGCGTGTATCCTCCTAGTTTGTCGCTGAAAAATAGCACCGCCCCAATCAATACCAGTACCATCCCTGCTATCTGATCACGGTTCGGGTATTCCCCAGTAAACAACAGGTTCAATATCATCACGATAAGAGGCGTAAAATTCAGAATCAATGTAACAGTGACCGCTGATAGATAGCTGAGCCCCACACATTGAAGCCCCTGAGCAACAGTATACCCGAGAAAACCAAGTACAGCCAGCTTCCACCGCGCATCCCCTGTGA
>CAZZFH010000037.1:0-11511 GCA_964653295.1 uncultured Candidatus Bathyarchaeia archaeon
ACGATTGATTATCACCTCGGAGAAGATCATAGACCACGAAGAGATCATAGACCACCCAGATAGGACCGTCATTCCCCACTTCATAGTAGACGCGGTGGTAGAGTCCCCCAATGGGTGTCACCCCGGGAATATGCCTGGGCTCTACTACAGTGATGAGGAGCATATGAGTGAATGGCTGAGCCTAAGTAGAAGCGATGAGGGCGTACAAGAGTACCTGGATAAGTATGTCTACGGAGTCCAAAGCCACGAAGAGTACATTGAACTAATCGGAGGGAAAGAAAAGATGGAATACCTCTTCAAGTTAGAACACCTTGAGGTCCCCCTTGATGCACCTTGGGCGAGGAGGGGCTAAAGTTGGAGTACAATACCACAGAGCTTCTTGCTTGTATAGCTAGCAGGGAGCTTGAGAATGGAAAATCCATCTTCGTTGGAACCGGGTTACCAATTATTGCTACTATGCTGGCTCAACGTCTTCATGCACCGGATCTATTGATCGTGTTTGAGGCGGGGGGAATCGGACCCAAGATACCAACTATACCAATTAGTGTAGGGGATAGTAGGACATTCTACAAGGCAGTGATGGCGGCAAGCATGGATTACGCTATGGGGATGGCCCAGGCTGGACTCGTGGATTATGGTTTCTTGGGGGCAGCACAGATCGATAAGTATGGTAACCTCAACACAACCGTCATCGGAGATCATAATAAACCAAAAGTAAGGCTACCAGGCAGTGGAGGTGCAAATGATGTTGGAAGCCTATGCTCCAAAACCATTACCCTGATGCGTCATGACAAGCTCAGGTTCGTGGAAAAGCTGGATTTCCTAACCACACCAGGTTACCTTACTGGACCTGGGGCTAGGGAGAAAGCTGGGTTACCGGCTGAGACCGGTCCATACCGAGTAATAACACAGCTTGGGGTAATGGGCTTCCATGAGGAGTCCAAGGAGATGATGCTTCTCAACGTCCATCCGGGGGTAAGTATTGATGATGTGGTGGAAAACACCAGTTTCAAACTGATTATCCCTGAGAAGGTGTCAATAACATCGCCCCCGACGGGCAGAGAGCTCCAGTTGTTGAGGGAGGAAATAGACCCCTCAGGAATAGTGATCGGTAAATGACTTATCGAATTGGTATAGCTGGCTTCAGTCACGAGACAGTATCCTTCTGGCCCGGCGTAACATCACTGGAGGCATTTGAGAGATACTCCCACTATGGAGAGGATATCATCACAAAGGGCAGGAATACCAACAGCTGCATAGGTGGCTTCATCGAGGTCTGTGAGAAAGCGGGCGTTGAGCTGGTTCCTGTGGTTGTGGGTTCGGGGGGAGCAACGGCGACTGTGGCTGATGAGGTCTATGATCATTATGTTCCTTTGATGGTTGAGGGTTTCAAGGAGGAGAAAGACAGGCTAGACGGGATATTGCTGTCTCTTCACGGCGCGATGGCTACAGAGAGCCGGACAGACCCCGAGACAGATGCTGTTAGAGAGATTAGAGGTGTGGTAGGCTATGAGATACCCATCATGGTTACCTTGGACCTCCATGGTAACAAGGATGAGAGGCTGCTCAAAGAAGCCACAGCGGTCTTCGGGTATCATAGCAGCCCACATGTGGACCAAGCCGAGACCGGTAGGAGAGCAGCAAGATGCATGATGAAGACTCTCAGAGGGGAGATTGCTCCTGTTTGTGCATGGAATAAACCGGGAATAGTTGTGCCCTCTGTGTTCAGTGCTACAACCCTGTCACCAGCTAAGGACCTTATTGAGAGAGTGAAGTGGTGGATGGAGAAACCCGGTGTCGTTGACGCTACTGTGCTGTTTGGGTTCGCTTGGAGTGATGTCCCCAACCTCGGTATGTCAGCAATCGCTGTAACCGATAACAACCCTGAGCTGGCTCAGCAGATAGTGGATGATCTCTCAAAGCTTGCTTATGATAGGCGAGACTCGCTTATTGGTATCAGCAACAAATCGCTCTACCACCTAGAGGATGGTATCAAGGTAGCCATTGAGAAGGCAAGGTACGCTTCCAAACCGATTGTGTTACTGGATCACGCGGATCGTACCAATGACACCACGTATGTCATCGCTGAGTTGCTCAGACAGGGAGCAAAGAACACAGCAGTACCAGTCATATATGACCCGGAGTCAGCGGAGAAATGTGTTGAAGCAGGGAAAGGCTCAGTTGTTGAGCTTGAGGTCGGTGCAAGCACAGGTTGGCGAGACGGAGGAAAACTAAGGGTCAAGGGTGAGGTTCTCTGGGCTGGGGAGGCAAAGTATCTGGGTACTGGACCTATGACGATTAACAGGGAGATGGATCTCGGGGCAACGGGGATTTTGCAGGTGGATGGGGTGTGGCTTCAACTGGTATCCAGACTGCACAGCTTGATCGATGATGACCCCATGAAGCAGTTTGGCTACGATCCATCGGGCTTTGATATTATTGTAACCAAGTCGAAGACTCATTTCAGGGCAGTCTATGAGGAGCTTGGGGAAGAGATTGTCATCGTGGATGCGCCGGGTCAGTGCCCTGCGGATTTGAGTCATTTTGATTACAAGAATGTGCCAAAGGGGCTATACTCGACCCTCAGGCAGTGACTGTACCCATTATTTTTAATCCCCATAGGTTTCCTTCATTCTAGGTATTTCATATGGCAAAGATGACGGTCTCAAGGCTCCTGAAGATGAAGGAAAAAGGGGAAAAGATCACTATGACTACGGCTTATGATTATCCCACGGCGTTGCTGGTGGATAAGGCTGGTTTGGATATGATTCTTGTCGGTGATAGCGTGGGTATGGTGGTGCTTGGATACGAGAACCCGGTTCCAGTAACCGTGGATGATATCATACATCACACCAAAGCGGTCGTGAAAGGTGCAAAAACCCCACTGATAGTGGCAGATATGCCCTTCATGAGCTACCACATCAGCCCCGAGGAGACCAAACGAAACGCAGCACGACTAATACAGGAAGGAGGAGCCGACGCGGTGAAGCTGGAAGGAGGACGAGAAGTAGCGCCAATGGTCAAGGCTCTAGTAGATGTAGGTATTCCTGTTCAAGCCCATATCGGCTTAATGCCCCAAAGAGCCTCTGTAGGCGGTGCCTTCAAGGTGCAGGGGAAAGACGCTGAGACAGCGAATGCAATATTGGATGATGCGTTGGAGTTGGAGGATGCTGGGGCATTCAGCGTTGTAATAGAGTTTGTAACTGCCGAGACAGCCCAGTTAATCACCGAGAAACTAAAGATGCCCACAATCGGGATAGGCGCGGGTCCATATTGTGATGGTCAGATATTGTTGAGCCATGACTTGTTGGGTTTCTATGAGTCTCAGCCCCCCTTCGTCAAGCTCTACGCGGACCTGAACAAGACAATAATGGATGCTTTTACAGCTTACAGAGATGATGTACGGGCATCAAAATATCCCGGGGAAGAGCATACGGTTCACATGGATAGAAATGAGAGAAAAAAACTCAGAGGCTAATCCTTGTAGCCTCTGGGAATGGGTATCTTTTTCCAGAGATTTATGAAATCCACCACGAATTGCACAGACTCTCCCATGCTTACTGCAGCTTCCTCTGGATCGGCTTTTCTGGGGTCAGTGGTTGCGTATTGCCCGTTTCTCGTGATGTCCTCTGTGTTTGGAGGCAGCGATGCATTGAATAACTGTTTTACCATCTCATAGTCTTCCCGATCTGGGTCCATGAACTCTTGAAGTTCCTTTGGCAGAACCATCCCATTCTCCCAGTCTTCAAGTCTCCACATCTCAACCAACTCGGGGAAATAATGCAACGCATAAGCTGTCTCACGTGGTCCACTATGAACCTCAAAGTACCTATCCATCCTATCCTGTATCTTCTTGGCAGTCTCAGTTTCCTTTGGACCACTTGGAGTAGCGATCATTACCTTGTATTCCCTTCTAGCGATCTGGACAGCTAGATTCATAGTAGCTGTATTTCCGCCGTGGTGATTGATCAATACGAATCGTTTGACGCCGTGGTGGGCGAATCCCTCGATGGTCTCCAAGAGTATGTTCAGCAGTGTCTCTGCTGAGAATGTGAGGCTTCCTGGGAAAGCCATGTGGTGGGGACTGTATCCTGCCCAGCAGGGGTGTATGCAGACGCTGTTGGTCTGGCTTGCTATCTCGTAGATGAACTCCCTTACACCTAGACTGTCACAGCCCAGCGGCAGGTGGAGTCCATGCTGCTCGATGGCTCCTATTCCAATGATTACTAGGGGCTCTGGCTCGTTCTCAAGCCAGTCCACAAAGGCGGGTCTGGTTAAATCCTGTACCCAGAACTTGCTTAGTTTTCCGTTTTCAGACATGCTTGAGAATAGCCTTGTGGGGTTTTAACGGTTTTTAGAGGGAGATTTAAAAGAATTGAATACCCCTTTCCTATTCTTATGTTGGATTGGGTGCATAGAAACGGCAAGATACTGTTAGCTATTAGACCCATTCAGGCGTTTGCAGCCAGCTTTGTTAGTATCTCGTTCGCAATCTATCTGAAGACCCTTGGTTTGTCCATCTCTCAGATCGGGTTGGTTTTAACCGGGGGAATGATTAGTTCAACGCTTTTCAATCTGGCTGCTGGGTTTCTAGAGGAAAGACTTGGACGTAGAAAACTGTTAGTCTTTTTTGGATTGCTCAGCGCATCAGCTGGCCTAGTGTTCACAACATCAGCCAATACCAGTGTACTCATAGCTGCAGCCATTATAGCATTCATAGGCTACCGCGGTGGGTTTGGGGCAGCACAGATGCTTGAAAGAGTAATACTGGCACAGAGCTGCGAGGATACCCGAAGAACCGAGTTATACGCGATCCTCAACACTTTTGGCTCATTGGCAGTAGCCACGGGCTCATTGTTCACTGGACTGCTTGTATTGCTCGGAGCATGGGGATATTCGGAAGCAGGGGCATATCGGGTGATGTTCGGAATATTCACAACGTTAAACATAGTCTTGGTATTTCTCTATCTTTTACTGGATGAGGAAGCTGAAATCAAGATAGAGAAAACAAAACAAGCAGTCCTGAGCCCAGAAACCAAACGATACCTAGTTCTCATATCAATCCTATTCAGCATGGATGCCCTAGGAGGCGCATTCATCACCCAGAGCCTAGTGGCTTACTGGCTCTTCGAACGCTTTGGATTAGCCATGGATAAGATTGGTATGATATTCTCTGCTAGTAGTCTATTGGCTGCTGCCTCATTTATGGCTGCTGCGAGGATAAGCAAACGGATAGGGTCGATCAACACCATGGTGTTCAGTCATTTACCGGCTAGCATAATGATGGCAGCCATCCCATACATGCCCACCCTAGGAACAAGCATGTTCCTGTACCTCGGGAGAAGCTTGCTGAGCCAAATGGATATGCCTACAAGACAGAGCTACACCATGGCAATAGTCAAACCAGAGGAAAGGGCACGTTTCCAGAGCCTATTGAATCTCCCACGGAGCTTTACGTTGGTGATTGGCCCGAGTATAGCTGGGTATTTGATGCAGTTCATAGGAATTGGTACACCCTTCCTTGTTGCTGGAGTCATTAAAGCTGCATATGATGTGTTACTCTGGTTTACATTCAAGGACATCAAGCCCCCAGAGGAGAGATAGGTTCAAATTTATTTACCAGTCATAGGATTTAATGGTGTGGAAACACTGAGAAAGAGATGGAAACCAGTCATCCTAATATTGTTTATCATTTTGTTGTTTGGAATTCCACCAGCAGTACCCTGGTTACCCAATTTACAAGTAGTTACGGATAAAGAGAGTTATATGCGTGGAGAAACTATCATGGTCTCTGCCTATTTTGTAAATAAGAATCCGTTCCCAATTAGACTACTGCCCTATAACAAGATCAAAGCGGACCTACTGGGATTTGGAGATTCATCATCGAACGCGGCTCAAGTAGATTGGGGGGCATTCGCATCAGTCTATATTCCAGCCAACTCAAAGCATATCTTGTTCGTAAATTCTACACTGCATCCAAAAGAGGTTGGTATAGGAAGCCTGAAGGTTGATGTCTTCTCATTTGACAGCGTTTATGCTAGTGAGTTTATATCCATCATTGTGATGATGGATGACTCTATTCTCTCGGAAACCGGTAGAAGCGCAGTGGATTCCGCATTAGAGTATGCCCTCATTCAGCAAGAGATACCAGATTACCGGATATTGGCCGAGAAAAAACCAATAGTGCTGTCATCGATGTTCCTTGGAGATTACCAGCCACAGATCCCAGGAGTCGAACTCCTAGTATTGACAGCTTACGAAATTCAGCAAAAAGCGGATCAAGAGGGGGATTTTCTATACCTCAACTTCAAGTATATTAGGGTACACTCAAGCAGTCACGTCTCTGTAAGTCTGGATAATAACTGGATAAGGGCTAGAGACAGTACCAAGGGATATCTGAGTGGGGGAGGTTTCACATTGGATATGTATAAAAATGAGGATACTTGGGAGATTTATCGTTCAGCTGGGTGGATATCATAAGTAAGATGGAATTGATGGATACCGATAAACCTAATATCAGCATCTGTTAAAGGATTGAGAGGAATATTGGATTCATTATTGAGGTACATGGATGAAGAGAGCCTAACCAAGCTTAAGGCGCTCAATAACCCACATGTCATGGAACAAATTCAAAGATTTCTTGACCTATGCAAACCAGCCGAGGCAATCGTCTTCGATGACAGCCAAGAAGACGTGAAGCGAGTAAGACAAATAGCGATAGATCTAGGCGAAGAAGAACCATTGAACATGAAGGGGCACACCATCCATTACGATAGTTTTTATGATCAAGCTCGTGATAAGGGAAACACACGGGTCTTGAAGACTCCTGATATGAAAATGAGTAAAGGGATCAACACCATCGAAAGAGAAGAGGGACTCCGAGAGGTCCTTGAAATCATGGATGGATCTATGAAGGGCAAAGTCTGTCTGATTAGATTCTTCAGTCTCGGTCCAACAGATAGTAGATTCACTGAATGCGCGCTGCAGCTAACGGATAGCGCTTACGTTGCCCACAGTGAGGATATTCTATACAGGAACGGCTACAAAGAGTTCAAGAAACTGGAAGGTAGCGACGATTTTTTCACCTTCATCCATAGCGCTGGGGCTCTTGATGAGAGGAACACAACCAAGGACATTAAAAAACGCCGTATCTATATCGATGTAATCGATGGCAAGGTTTACTCGGTGAATAACCAGTACGCTGGCAACAGTCTAGGACTCAAAAAGCTGGCCCTAAGACTAGCAGTATACAAGTCCAACCACAGTGACTGGCTAACAGAACACATGCTCATCATGGGGGTAAAACACCCAGACAAGGATAGAGTAACCTACTTCTCTGGAGCCTATCCATCAGCATGCGGAAAGACCAGCACCGCCATGATACCCGGCATGACCATAGTTGGAGACGATATAGCGTTTCTAAAACAAGATGAGGCTGGGAACTGTAGGGCTGTAAATATTGAGGCTGGAGTCTTTGGTATTATCAGGGATGTCAATCCTATAGATGACCCGGTTATCTTCAAGACCCTCACGACCCCCCGTGAGATGATCTTCAGCAACATATTGATCAAGGATGGAGAACCATACTGGCTTGGGATGGGATTAGATGAAGATGAATATCCTGAGGATGGCATGAACCACAGCGGAGAATGGTACAAGGGCAAGAAAGATGAGAAGGGAAAAGAGATACCTCTGGCTCACCCCAATGCTCGATACACAATCAGGTTGAACGAGCTGGATAACATCGACCCCAACTGGGATGACCCAGAAGGACACATTATAAACGGGGTATTCTACGGTGGCAGAGACAGCGACACCAACCCACCCATCAGTGAAGCTCTAACATGGGAACACGGTGTATACATGGGTGCAACAATCGAGAGCGAGACCACAAGCGCAACCTTAGGTCAAGCTGGGGTACGGGATAGCAGCCCAATGGCAATAATGGACTTTATGGTAGTACCATTCGGATTATACCTGAGTAACCATATTCGTTTCGGCAACACTTTGAAGAACACTCCCAAGGTCTTCAGCACCAACTATTTCATCAAGGACAAGAATGGGCGCTATCTTAACGAGAAGGTGGACAAGAAGGTGTGGGTAATCTGGGCCGAGGGCAGGGTTCATGGAGAATACGATGCGATAGAGACACCCATTGGCTATATACCAAAATACAGTGACCTGAAGGCTCTATTCAAGAAGGTATTCGACAGAGAATACACCGAGAAAGAATACGTAGAGCAATTCAGCATAAGGGTGCAAAAATATCTGGAGAAACAGGCACGAATGGAAGAACTCTATGGAGACGAGGAAGAGATACCCCAGGCTTTCTGGGCAATCCACAATAAGATCAAGGAAAGCCTAGAAAAGCTCAGAGAAAAGGGAGAGACATTTCCCCCAAGCTATTTCCAGTAAACTATTGGGGTGGTATCCACCACTCAGAGCCCGGGCGATCAACCCACTCGGGCCAACGTAGCTCAACAGGGGGCTTCAAACCCTCTGGTAGGAGCGGGGGCTCATCATGTTTTTTCTTGCGTTCATGGAACTCTGTCCAAGCATCTTTCAATAACTTGGGGTTCTCGATGACATCAATGGCGCTTAGGGTTAGTACCTGTGCTGCGCACATACCCATACGGTGGGTTACCCCTACACCGCAGAGAGCGCTACTCGCCCAACGGGGATACCTGACCCCGGGGACCGGTTGCATGACCTTACTCACATAGAGGCGCGCTGTTGGGCAGTGCCAAGTGAACTCGTTCACATCATCAGCAGGATGAAAATCACCGTAAGCCTTCTCGGGGGGCACTATCTCAGTATACATGGGTTCATCTAATGGCTCCAAGCCCATGTTCCTCTGGATATCCCGGGCAAACTCCTTATCCTCCTCTGTATAGGCTGGTGCACCTATTTCCATGAGGTTCTTCCAGACCACATCCTTCATCACAGTATTGGGAAGACCTGTACGTACAGCAGTCAGTACCCTCGGCTCAACCACACAATCAGCCACAAGGGCAGCCCCAGCTGCACATCTATCAACCACCTTCTCAACGGATTCCTGATCGGGTATGTTGCTGTTTCTCCAAGCGTAAACCACCTGACTCAACGTAGGGTTGGCTACGGTGCACTGTCCCCCGGTCATCATGAACTCATTGATGCTGCCCCCTCGCCTCATCAAGGCGGGGATATGCTCTTTCATCATATTCACATTATTATACATCAAAACCGCAGCATCAAGAGCCCCCGGATAAGTAACCGCGCCACTCTGGCCTTCAGTGGCAGCCTTGACTTTGAAGCTGTATACCTTGGACTTGTATGTGCGGGGCCAAACCTCCCCCAGCACAGTAGTTGGTCCCCCAGGGTGCCAAGCCAGTAGACAATCCATTCCATCAAACCAGCCATCCCTAGCCATGAAGGGCTTGCCAACGCAGAGCTTCTCAGCGGGAGTACCCAGAAGCCTGATCTGAGCTTTGAGATCATACTCTTCAATAACGTGCTTCAAGGAGGCAGCAGCGAAACAACCAGCAACCCCCAACATGTTATGGGCATCAGTAAAACCGGGTCCATACGGGACATCAGGAGCCTCATAAGGAACAGGTTTCTGGCTATGACCAGGGGTCGCATCGTATTCCGCGAAGAAGCCGAGGATTGGTCCTTCCTCGCCCCATGTGCTATTGAAGGCTGTGGGCATATCCGAGACCCCCATCTCAACAGTGAACCCCTGTCTACTCATATAGTCGGCCAAGTGTTTCCCGGATTTGTATTCCCTAAGCCCAGGCTCAGCCCACTTGAATAGCAGGTCACTCATCTCAAACATCTCTTTGCTGTTCGCTTCGAGCCAGTCAAGAGCAGATTTTCTATAACTCATACAGTGAAACAGGGGGTTTAGGGATAAAAGTCTTCAAACAATGATGTGAATCAATTAGTGAAGAACATTGAAGGTCTATGGAGAAATACTGGGTCGAGGGGAGAAGAAGAATCACTGGGCGGGTGTAGCGAGCTATCCTGATGGTTCACCCATAGGAGTATGGGTAAGAGCAGTTAGAGGCGTAAAGGAAGGTCCCACGTTGACTCTTCTTGGAGCGCAACACGGCGATGAATACAGTGGGATAGAGATAATCAACAGGATCATCAACAAAGTCGATCCACAAGAGCTATCTGGGAACATCCTAGCGGTCCCTGTCTCCAACCCGTTGGCTTTCAACACCGCCTACCGTATAACCCCACCCAGCATCGGGTATGAGCACCTCAATATGAACAGGGTCTGGCCTGGAAACCCAAAGGGGCTCCTCACTGAGCGAATAGTAGCGAGTTTCTGGGAGGAGCTGGTCAAGGACTGCGACGTGGTGCTGGATATGCATGAGGGGGGCAAAGCATTCATGGCAAGATACATACACGCTCGAGGCACCGAAGAGACAGATAGAAGAGTTGGAGCCAAGAATAAGCAACTCTACGAGTGGTTTGGACAGGGGGTCCCTGTTCTTGGGGGTATACGTACCCAGAGTTACATGATGGGTAGCCTCAGCATCCAGACCGGCATCAGGGACATCCCTTGTATCGGCGTCGAGGTGGGGGGCGGTGGAAGGCTTTGGGAGGACTTGGTCTTGGTTGGCGTTCAAGGTGTATGGAACATCATGATCGGCTTGGGCATGATTCAGGATGAACCAATAGGACAAGACACAAAGCAACTTATTGCATATGAGAGCAGCTGGCCCAAAACCAGTAAAGGCGGATTATTCTCAAACACGTGTGAGCTTAACGCTGTGGTGGAGAAAGATGAAAAAGTGGGTGAACTCCACAACACGGTTGGAGAGCTTATTGAGGAACTCTACGCTCCTTACAGGAGCGTTATCTTCGATATCAGATATCAGCCTACAGTTTATCCCGGTGACTGGACAGTGCACTGTGGAAAGATCAGTTGATCTTCCAAGTAGTCCCATCCGAGGTATCTTGTATCTCTACGCCGATCTCCTTGAGGCTGTTCCTGATCTTATCAGCTAGGGCATAGTTCTTCTCGGATCTTTGCTCCATCCTTAGATCAGTGATGAACTTGAGAAGCTTCTCGGATAGCTCATCTGAGCCAGTGTTTCGTTTCTCGAATAATCCCAGCACCGATAGTAGCTCATTGTAGTTTGCAGCTGCCTCAGCCAGTACGCCCTTATTTGCAGGTTCTTGGAGATACTCGTTAATGGCTCCAGCGAGTGCATGGAGATGCCCCAACGCTACGGGTGTGTTAAAGTCATCATCCATAGCTGCTATGAAGCTAGCCTTCTCGGCTCTCACAGTGGTGAGGAGTTTCTCTTCTCGTTCAGCATAATCGAGGTTGATATCAGGGCCCCTCATAGCGTTCTCGATAAGGTCCAGAGTGTTTTCGAGGCGCTTCACGGTGTTCTCGGCTGACTCCATGGCGTTCCACGTAAAGTTCAGGGGTCTCCTGTACTGGGTGCTGATGTAGAAGTACCTGAATGCGTCTGGGCTGTGTTTGGCAAGTACATCGTCGAAGCTAACATAGTT